>DATCXD010000218.1:0-3017 GCA_036566005.1 Micromonosporaceae bacterium
GCCGAACTCGCAGGGTGGCCGGGAGAACCTGGAGGCCGTGCAGTTCTTGCAGGAGCTCAACGCCACCGTCTACAAGCGCACCCCTGGCGTCACCACGATCGCCGAGGAGTCGACGGCGTTCTCCGGCGTCACGCAGCCGACCGACGCCGACGGTCTGGGCTTCGGCTTCAAGTGGAACATGGGCTGGATGCACGACACGCTGAGCTACATCTCGCGGGAGCCGATCCACCGCCAATATCACCACCCGCAGATGACGTTCGCCGGCGTCTACGCGTTCAGCGAGAACTACGTGCTGCCGATCAGCCACGACGAGGTCGTGCACGGCAAGCGCTCGCTGCTGGCCAAGGCGCCCGGCGACTGGTGGCAGCGGTTGGCCACGCTGCGTGCCCTCTTCGCGTTCATGTGGGCGTTCCCGGGCAAGCAATTGATCTTCATGGGTTCGGAGCTGGCCGACGACCGCGAATGGAACGAGGGCGCCGGGCTCCCGTGGGGTCTGCTGGACGACCCGGCCCGCGCCGGGGTCCAGCGGGCACTGCGCGACCTCAACACGATCTACCGCGACACGCCCGCGCTGTGGACGCAGGACACCAACCCCGCCGGCTTCCGGTGGATCGACGCCGATGACGCCGCGCGCAACACGTTCTCATTCCTGCGGTACGGAAAAAGCGGTGAGGCACTGGCCTGCGTCGTCAATTTCGCGTCCATCCCACATGAGGGTTACCGTCTCGGTTTGCCTTCGACCGGCCGTTGGCGCGAGATAATCAACACAGACGCCGAGGTGTACGGCGGGTCCGGCGTCGGCAACTGGGGGGCGGTCGAGGCGACCGACCAGCATCCGGCACACGGATTGCCGGCGTCGGCCCTGCTGCGGGTGCCGCCACTGGGCGCGCTCTGGCTGGCGCCGGAGTAGGCTCGTCGCCCGCGAAGCCGCCGGGCCGGACGATCACTGACAGTGCCGGCCCGGCGCGACGGACAACGAAGAGGTGCCTTGCATGGAGGTCTGGCCGGGCCAGCGATACCCACTGGGCGCGACCTACGACGGGACCGGCACGAATTTCGCGCTGCTCTCCGAGGTCGCGACAAAGGTGGAACTGTGCCTGTTCGACGCCGCCGGCACCGAGGAACGGGTCGGACTGCACGAGGTCGACGCGTACGTGTGGCACGCGTACATCCCCGGTGTCGAGCCCGGTCAGCGGTACGGCTACCGGGTGTACGGTCCCTACGATCAGGCCTCGGGGCAGCGGTGCAACCCGGCGAAGTTGCTGATCGACCCGTACGCCAAGGCGATCGACGGCGACATTGAGTGGGATCCCGCGGTGTACGGCTACGACTGGGACGACCCGGACCAGATCTCCACGCTCGACTCGGCCGCGTTCATGCCGAAGGCCGTCGTCGTAAACCCGTACTTCGACTGGGGTAACGACCGGCGGCCGAACATCCCGTACCACCAGTCGATCATCTACGAGGCCCACGTCAAGGGTCTGACCATGCGGCACCCGAAGCTGCCCGAGCACCTGCGCGGCACGTACGCCGGGATCGGGCATCCGGTGATCGTCGAGCATCTGGTCAAGCTCGGCATTACGGCGATCGAGCTCATGCCAGTGCACCAGTTCGTGCACGATCAGCGGCTCGTCGAGGAGGGTCTGCGCAACTACTGGGGCTACAACACGATCGGCTTTTTCGCTCCGTACCACGGTTATGCCGCAAGCGGCGCCAACGGCCAGCAGGTGCAGGAATTCCGGGCCATGGTCAAGGCCATGCACGCGGCGGGAATCGAGGTCATCCTCGATGTGGTCTACAACCACACCGCCGAGGGCAGTCACCTCGGCCCGACGCTGTCGTTCCGCGGCATCGACAACGCCGCTTACTACCGGCTCGTCGACGACGACCAGCGCCACTATCTCGATTACACCGGCACCGGCAACAGCCTGAACGCGCGTAGCCCGCAGATGCTGCAGCTCATCATGGACTCGCTGCGTTACTGGGTGCTCGACATGCACGTCGACGGCTTCCGTTTCGATCTCGCCGCCACGCTGGCCCGCGAATTCTACGAAGTCGACCGGCTCTCGACCTTCTTCGAGGTGGTGCAGCAGGATCCGGTGGTCAGCACGGTCAAGCTCATCGCCGAACCGTGGGACGTCGGGCCGGGCGGCTACCAGGTCGGCGGCTTTCCGCCGCTGTGGACCGAGTGGAACGGCAAGTATCGCGACACGACGCGGGATTTCTGGCGCGGTGCACCGGAGACGCTGGCCGAGTTCGCGACCCGGTTGTGCGGATCGGCCGACCTCTACCTCGCCGACGGTCGCCGCCCGGTGTCGAGCATCAACTTCGTCACCTGCCACGACGGCTTTACGCTCACGGATCTGGTGTCCTACAACGAGAAGCACAACGAGGCGAACCTCGAAGACAACCGGGACGGCGCCGACGACAACCGGTCCTGGAATTGTGGTGTCGAGGGGCCGACCGACGATCAGAACATCCTGGCGCTGCGCGCGCGGCAGCGGCGCAACTTCATGGCCACCTTGATGCTGTCGCTCGGCGTACCGATGATCGGCCACGGCGACGAGCTCGGCCGGACGCAGCGCGGCAACAATAACGGCTACTGCCAGGATTCCGAACTCACGTGGGTCGACTGGGACGATGTCGACGAGACGATGCTTGCGTTTACCCAGTCGCTGACCAGATTCCGCAAGGCGCACCGCGCGTTCCTCCGCCGCCGCTTCGTGACCGGACGCCCCGTGCGCCGCGGCGGCGACGAGCCGATCACCGATGTCGCGTGGTTCGCCTCCGACGGACGACCCATGTCCGAGGACGATTGGAGCGAGGAATTCGGCCAGGCGGTGTCGTTGTTTATCAACGGCGACGGAATCCGCGACCGCGGGCCACAGGGCGAGCGCTACCTCGATTCGTCGTTCATGCTGTGCTTCAACGCCAATCCACAGTGGACCGAGTTCGTGATGCCGCCCAGCGAGTACGGCGGCAAGTGGGTCGCCGTGTTGGACACGAGCCAGCCGAAA
>DATCXD010000230.1:0-4172 GCA_036566005.1 Micromonosporaceae bacterium
GGTCGGCGGCTACCCGACGACGCAGTACCAGCAGCCCGGATACCAACCCGGTGCTCAACCCACCACCGGTGGCGGTTACCCGGGCGGTCCGACGACTGGCGCCGGCTACGCGGGTCCGTACCAGCAGTACCCACAGAACCCTGACGGCGCCCGGCGCGGGCGGACCCGACGGAAAATCGCCGCGGGCGTGCTCGGTGTTCTGCTCGCCGTCGGTGGCGGCGTCGCCGGTGCGGCCTGGATGCACGAGCTTGACGGCAACGACACGACGACGACCGCCACCGTCGGTGCCGGTGGCGCCCCGGACACGGCGCCGATCATCGACCGCTCCTCGCTTGCGAGCATCGCCGCCGCCGTCCGGCCCAGCGTCGTGTCGATCACGACAGGGAACGCGACCGGGTCCGGTGTGATCATCTCCGCCGACGGTTACATCCTCACCAACAACCACGTGGCGGCGACCGCCAACGGTTCCACCGTGAACATCACGCTCTCCGACGGCACGAGTCTCAAGGGCAAGCTGATCGGTACGGACCCGAAGACGGATCTCGCGGTCTTCCAGGCCCAGAACCTGGCCAAGAAGCTCACGCCGGCGAAGTTCGGCAACAGCGCCGCCCTGCGCGTCGGTGACACGGTCCTCGCCATCGGCAGCCCGCTCGGCCTCGATGGCTCGGTCACCTCCGGCATCGTGAGCGCACTCAACCGTACGATCGACGAGAGCAGCGACTCACAGCCGCCGGATCCGTTCGGCCAGCAGGGGCAGCAGAACCAGAACTCGACGCCGCGCGCCACGATCGCCGGTGCGATTCAGACCGATGCCGCCATCAACCCCGGCAACTCGGGTGGCGCGCTGGTCAACACGAATGGCGAGGTCGTCGGCATCAACACGGCGATCGCGACGGACGGGTCCAGCGGCAACATCGGTGTCGGCTTCGCCATCCCGTCGAACCGGGCCAACACCGTGTCGCAGGACATCATCAAGGGCGTCGCGGTCCAGCACCCGTTCCTCGGGATCGGCGTGGTGACCGCGAACGGCAACGGTGGTGCCGCAGTCCAGCAGGTCACGTCCGGCAGTCCGGCCGCGTCCGCGGGGCTCAAGGTCAACGACGTCATTACCGCCTACAACGGCCAGCCCGTGCACACCTCGAACGATCTGATCAACGACGTACAGGGCGGCAACGTCAACGACCAGGTAACGCTGACCGTGCAGCGCGGCGGTTCGAGCACGCAGGTCAAGGTGACGCTCGGCGAGTCGAAGTAGACAACAGGCTTTACTGGCACCTCCTCCGGCAACGGCCGGCACGAGACCGACACCTCGTGCCGGCCGTTGCTATGCCGGGAGTTCACTCGGGCGGTCTACGGCCGAGCCGGGTGGTGTATGACGACGGTCGGCCAGCGTTCCGCGACCCGGTGCCGGGCAAGGCGGGCCGTGGACGCCGCCACGCTCAGCCGCGCCGGGTTGCGACGCCAGACGCCGTTCAGGAGATCGCCGAGGCCGTACGGGGCGCAGACCTCGATACCGGATTGTGGTGCCAACTGCGCCTCGCGGCTGCCGCTACGCATCGGCGCCCGGATGGCGACGCAGGTGGCCGTTTCCGGCCAGGTCGCGACCGCGTCGTGCACGCTGGCCAGCGGCGGGACGGGCGCCTCGTGGAAATGCTCGGCATACCAGGTGTGGACCGCGGCCTGATTGGTCGCCTCCCATGGCAGGTCCGCCATCGACTCCAGGCGTTGCTGGGCGGCGTTGTCCCGGCGCCGACTGAGGTCGTCGGGGTCGAAGAAGGCGACGTCGATGTCGCGGACCGTCGCCGGGTCGAAGCCGTCGCGGCGATGCCCCCAGACAAGGTCGCGGAGGACGCCGGCACCGATCCAGGCATCCGGTAACCCGCTGGCCGCGACGACGTCGAGCGCGTTCATGAGCCACGGTTCGGCGTGAACATGCGACACCAGTGCCTCGATGTCGTCCACGTCCAGGTGCTGGCAGCACGCCGCCACGCCTAGTCCTCCTCGATCCAGGCCAGGCTGCGTTGGACCGCCTTGGCCCACATGCGAGCCTCCCGGTCGCGTACGTCGGCCGGCATCGACGGTTTCCACGTCCGGTCCGGCGTCCACTGAGCCCGGAGGGCATCGAGGTCGGGCCAGAATCCGACGGTGAGGCCGGCCGCATAGGCCGCGCCGAGGCACGTTGTCTCGGCCACGGTCGGCCGGACCACGGGCACGCCGAGAATGTCGGACTGGAATCCCATCAGCAACTCGCTGCGGGTCATACCGCCGTCCACCTTGAGCACCGCGATGTCGACACCGGACTCGGCCGCCATCACCTCGACGACGTCGCGGACCTGCCAGGCCGTCGATTCGAGCGCGGCCCGCGCGAGATGTCCCTTCGTCACGAAGCTGGTAAGGCCGGCGATGATGCCGCGCGCGTCCGGACGCCAGTAGGGAGCGAAGAGCCCGACGAACGCCGGCACGATGTAGCAGCCGCCATTGTCGCGGACCGTTTCGGCCAGCCCATTGACCGCTTCGGCGTCCCGGATCAAGCCGAGGTTGTCGCGCAGCCACTGCACGAGCGCTCCCGTCACGGCGATCGATCCCTCCAGGGCGTACACGGGCGGCTCGTCGCCGACCTGGTACCCGACCGTGGTCACGAGCTTGCGTTCGCTCTGCACCGGAGTCGTACCCGTGTTGAGGAGCACGAAGGAGCCCGTACCGTAGGTGCATTTGACCTCACCCGGGCCGAAGCAGGCCTGGCCGAACAGCGCCGCCTGCTGGTCGCCGAGTGCGCTCGCGACCGGTACGCCGGCCAACGCGCCCCGACCCTCGCCATATGCGTACGCGCTCGGCCGGATCGTCGGCAACATCGCGCGTGGCACATCGAAGGCGGCGAGAAGCTCGGCGTCCCAGTCGAGCGTTTCGAGGTTCATCAGCATGGTCCGGCTCGCGTTCGTGACGTCGGTGGCGTGTTCACCCGTCAGCTGCCAGATGAGCCACGTGTCGACCGTTCCGAACAAGACCTCGCCGTCGGCCGCGCGGCGTCGCATCTCGGGATCGCGGTCCAACAGCCAGCGGATCTTCGGTGCCGAGAAGTACGTCGCCAGCGGCGTTCCACAGCGGTCCCGGAACCGGTCCGGCCCGGCGTCACCGGCGAGTTCGCGGATGAGCCGGTCGGTCCGGGTGTCCTGCCAGACGATCGCGTTGTGCACCGGCTCGCCGGTGTGGCGATCCCACAGCAGAGTCGTCTCGCGCTGATTCGTGATGCCGACCGCGGCCAGGTCGGCTCGGCCCAGGCCAGCGTGATCGAGCGCACCACGGACGACGGCCTGCACGTTGTGCCAGATCTCGGTCGCGTCGTGCTCCACCCAGCCGGGCCGCGGATAGATCTGCTGGTGCTCCCGCTGATCGGACGCGACGATGTGTCCGTCGCCGTCGAACACGATGCACCGGGACGAGGTGGTGCCCTGGTCGATCGCGGCGAGATAGTTCGACCCATTGTTCACGCCTGTCAGTGTCGCCGATGGCGCCGGCCACCTCCACGACGCCCGGCGGTCACTCCCGGCGGCGGCTGATGTGCGGTCTCCACCATGCGGAGCACGACCTCCGATACCTCATGCTCGACGGCGACCAGTCGGGTCGCGCTGCCGAGCGGCTCGCCGGTTCCGGGGTTGCGTGAATAGCGCGGATGGGCACCGCCCGCGATCTGGAGGCGGATCCGGTGGCCGGCAAGCCAGCGATATGCGGTAGGCCAGAGCGTGATATCGACCGTACGACTGCCATCGGCGGCGATCGGCGCGCTCTCGTCGAGGCGGGTCAGGCCGTCGCAGATGTTCTCCGAGCGCCCGTCCGGTGCCACATCGCACACCCGGGCGAAGAGGTCGAAATGCGCCGAGCTGCTGCGCAGGCGGACCGACACGGTGACCGGCCCTATCACTTCGACCGGCGCGGACAGCGTGGGTGAGCTGTAGACGAGCGTGTCGTCGCGCGACTCGACGGCGTTGTTGCGCATCCGGCCGGCCCCGACGGTGAGCAGCGGTCCGCCGGGCGACGGGGTCGGATCGGCCGGGTCGTAGCGGAATCGACCGATCGCGGCGTCCGCGGTGGCCGGCGCGGCCGCGGCGAGCCCGGCGTCACCGCTGGCAAACCATTCACGGGTACGGCCGGGTGGCGGCCACTCATCGAGAGTG
>DATCXD010000231.1:0-10615 GCA_036566005.1 Micromonosporaceae bacterium
CCGACGACGCCATGTCGGCCCTGTCGGCCGCGCCGGGACGTGTGAGGGTGAACGGATGATCGTGCGCGAGCCGGATGATCACCGCGACCGGGAGCAGGCCCCATGGGAGATTCGCGCCGAGCACCACGCCGAAATGGCTGGTCGCGTACACGCCGTCGCGCTCCTCGAACAGGATCATCGCGACGTTCGCCATCATCACGCCGGCCCAGACCAGAGCGGGTACGCGGATCCAGTCGCGGCCGCGGATGAACGCGTAGATCGCGAACGCGTAGAACGGCCCGAACGCGACCACGTCGATCCAGATCGTCATCCGGAAGAACGCCGGACGCGCCATGAGCAACGGGTCCCAGTGGTTTCCGTACCAGTGGACGAGATCGACGATCGGTGCCGGCGGCCAGGCCGGATAGGCCGTCATGTGGGTGGCGTTGGTGACCGTGAGTTGCTCGACGTCGAAGAAGTACGTGATGAAGCCGAGGTTCACCACGAAGAACGCGATGAACACCAGGTCGACGCGGCGCTCCCGCAGCCGGCGAGAGACACGGTGCGGGCGGGAATCCTTCGGCCGCCCGGAGTCACGGTCGCGCATACAGCGATCACCTCGACGAAGACTGTCGCACGCCCGAGTTCCCGGCGACACCCTCGTCGAGGTGATCGAAATGCAGCGGTAGGTCCGATGGAGCCGTTATGCGGTCGAGCGGCTAAGCGGCTCAACACCGCCGATCTCAGCGACCGGCGAGCAGCCGGGTCACCGCGCCGTCGACGTCGAGGTGATCGGCCTCGCGGCCGCGCGGCACGACGACGTACGTCCGGCGCAGGAATCGGACAAGGACGCTGCGTGGCACCTCGAACAGCGCGTTGCCGTCGGGCGACGACAGCGCGAGCGCGACGAACTCGCCGCGCGGTGTATTCCACGGCCACACCCGGACGTCGCCGATACCGGCCGGCTCGTCGAGCCCGGTTACCAGCAGTTCCCGCGCGAACGACCAGCTGACGGCCTCGCCGCCGGCCGATTCCGCGTGGAACAGGACGTGCACCGCGTACGGATCGGCTGGGTCGTAGCGCAGACTCGCGCGTACGGCGAGCGCGGTGGAGTCCGGCGCCACCAACCGTAGCGATGTTTCAACTTCAACTGTCGTCGGACGAATGGCACTCATCTAACGTTTCTCCCCCCGGCACCGCCTGCGAGGTGCGGTTACCTCGCACTCCCATAGTCGAGTGACAGTGACACGTCACGCTCCGCCATACGCTGATCTCACCCAGTAGTGGGATGGCTTATCGGTTTACCTGCGGTGATGTTCGGAAACTGGCTACGATGCTGCGTTCCACAGGTGTGTCCGAGTCGCCCGGCGTCGGGTGTGGTTCAGACGTCGACTCACTCCCGTAACGTCGCCAACGCCCGTTGGGTGACGGGTGCGGCAACCGAGGAGGCGCCCAATTGCCCGATCACCCCGCTCAGACCGGGCAATCGCAGGTCACGGAGTCCGATTCACCGGATCATGAGAATCCGGGGGTTGACCCGTCACTCGGACGTGTGGAGCGGTTTCTCGAGCGTCGCCGCCGGACGCCAGCGGGGCGGCTCGCCGTCCGGCTGATCATCGCGCTGCTCGGCCTCCTGATCATCGCCGTCGGCATCGTGCTGCTGCCGCTGCCCGGTCCCGGCTGGTTGATCATCTTCGGTGGCCTGGCGCTCTGGTCACTGGAATTCACATGGGCCGCGCGCTTGCGCCACTTTGCCATGCGGGAGGTGTCGAAATGGACGGCCTGGGTGGGCCGCCAGCGGTGGTGGGTGCGCGTCCTGGTCGGTGTGGCGTTGTTCATCGTCGTCGCGGCGATCGTCGCCGGCAGCTTGGCCATCAGCCTCGGCGGTGACTTCATCAGCGACATCCAGTCGTTCTCCTGACGGGCGGGAGTGACCGAATCGCTGACGACGCACGGCCGACTCGCAGACCATAAGCGCGGGTCGCGGCCGGATCCAGGTGGGCCTCGGGCGGCCACCGCCGCGGCGTCGCGGCGGTAAGGTCGATCCATGGGTACGCCATTGGACGATCAAGCACTCGCCGGAGCGCTGGCCGACCTACCCGGCTGGACCGGCGACACCAACGCGCTGCTGCGCAAGGCCTCCTTGCCGACGTTCCTCGACGCGATCGCGGTGGTGGACAAGGTCGCGCTCGTGGCCGAGGAGCTCGACCACCACCCAGACATCGACATTCGGTGGCGGACGCTTGCGTTCGAGCTGTCCACCCATGCGTCGGGCCACCGCGTGACGAGCAACGACGTCGAACTCGCGCATCGGATCGAGGCGATCCTCAACTCGGCGAGTTGAGTTCAGCGCGGCGAATCGACGTGGATCCACGCCAGGGGTTCACACCGGCCGCGCGCTCGCTTACGTTTCGATCATGACGTTCTCGATTGTTGGACGGTCGGCCGACGGTGCCTGTGGCGTCGCGGTCGCGAGCAAGTTTCTCGCGGTGGGTGCGGTCGTGCCGGCCGCCGAGATCGGTGTCGGCGCCATCGCCACCCAGTCGTACGCGAACGTGGCCTATCGGCCGCAGGGCCTCGCGATGCTGCGCACCGGCGTCGCGGCGGTCGATGTCGTCGCCGGCCTGACCGCGGCCGACCCGTTGCGCGCGACCCGCCAACTCGGTGTCGTCGGCGACGGCGGTGTCGGTGCGACGTACACCGGCGACGACTGCGAGGAGTGGGCCGGGGGAGTGGCCGGCGACGGCTACGCCATCCAGGGCAACATCCTCACCGGACCCGAGGTCGTGGACGCGATGCGCGAGGCGTGGCTCGCGAACGAGACTCTGCCGATCGGCCGGCGGCTGCTCGCCGCGTTGCTCGCGGGCGACGCGGCCGGTGGCGACAAGCGGGGCCGGCAGAGCGCCGCGATCTACGTGATGTCGAAGGGCGACGGTTATGGGGGCAGTGACCTCCAGTACGACCTGCGGGTCGACGACCACCCGGAGCCCTGCCCCGAACTCGTACGTCTGATGGACATCCACGACGTCCTGTTCGCCCCGGCCGACGACGTTCCGCCGGCCGACGCGACATCGGATGCCGCGTCAGAGGCGAAGTCGTCCAAGATTCCCGACGCGGTGTTCGACGACATCCTCGACGAGGGGTAAGCACGATCTAAAACGGCGGCCGGCGTGAAACCCCGTAGTTCCGTCAGACGGCAATCCGGGCCACGCCGGGCTCGGTCAGGCTGCCGAGCCAGAGTGTCGACGCGTGTTGGCGCACGCCGGTGATCATCGAGTAGCGGCCGGCGGGTCCATGGATCGTCCGCAGCACCGTCCCGTCGCCGTCGACGAGCGCGACCAGACCGTACCGGCCGGGCTTGGGTTGGATCTTCTCGGGCAGGAGCGCGACGACCCGGCGAACGCCCGGATGCGGCAGCATCTTCTCCGCGACCGGCAGGCGTGGGCTGGGCAGCGCGATCCAGTAGGTGCCGTCGCCGACCGCGCTCATGTTGTCGGGGTACGCGGCCATGTCGAGAATCTCCTGCGCGGCACCCCCGGCGTCGCCGGCCAACGGCACGCGCAACAGACGATGCGTCGTCGTCTCCACGACCAGGATCGCGCGTTCGTCCGGTGTGAGCGCGACCCCGTTGGGGAAGTAGAGCCCGTCGGCGACGACGTCGACCGAACCGTCGTGGGGGTCGTAGCGCAGCAGCCGGCCGTTGGGCCGATGTTCGAGCAGGTCCCGCTTCCACGCCGACAGTGGATACCGGGTCGAACTGTCGCTGAAGTAGACCGTCCCGTCGGCCGCCACGGCGGCGTTGTTGCAGAACAGGATCGGCGTGCCGGCGACACGGGCGGCGAGGTCCGTCACGGCGCCGTCGTGGCCGATGCGCAGCAATCCGCGGTACGCATCGCAGACGATCAGCGTCCCATCGCGCGGGTCGATCTCGACGCCGAGCGGTCGCCCGCCGGTCTGCGCGATGGCCTCGGGCGACACGGCGTCGGGACCGTCGGCATGGGCGGCTCCGGCCGGCCACCGCCAGATGGTGCCATCCTCGCCGCCGGCGACGAGTCGGCCCTCGGGGTCGACGACCACGTCCTCCGGCGCGCTTCCGGTCGGCAGCCGGAACAGGACCGCGTCGTCGAGCCGGGTGTCCACCGGCGCCCACGCTCCATCGAACGGCGGCGGCTCGGTGGCATCGGCACGGGTCGGCGAGATGATGCGCGAGGCTCGCGGGCGAGCCACGAGTGGCGGGTCACGCGGTGGTACGGACTCCGAGGCGACCATTCCTGCATTGTGCGTGCCGAAAGGTGCGGCGGGAACCCTCAGCCGGAGCGGCCGGGCGGGCCGTGTGGACTCCTACCGTCGCGCTCGCCACTGTACGGTCGGACGCATCGCGAGCACGTCGGCGCGATGCTTCCACTGGTCGGCGATGTCGTACAGCGACGAGAGCAGCGTCTCGGACAGCAGGTGAGGCTTCAGTCCGAGGTCGACGAGTCCGGTGTGGTTGACGTTGTAGTAGTGCTCCTCCAGCTCAACGCGCGGATTCGCCAAGTAGTCAATCTTGATCTCGTTCGCGTGCAGATCGGCGACCGTCTCGGCGATCTGGAGCACGGACATCCACTCCGTCATCTGGTTGAACACGCGGAACTCGCCCCGATCGGCCGGGTTCTCCACCGCGAGGCGGATGCATTCGGCCGTGTCCCGGATGTCGATCATGCCGCGGGTCTGGCCGCCGCCGCCGTAGACGGTCAGCGGCTCGCCGAGTGCGGCCTGGATGATGAACCGGTTGAGCACCGTGCCGAACACCGCGTCGTAGTCGAATCGCGTCGCGAGGCGCGGGTCGCGAGACGTCTCGTCGGTCTGCTGGCCGTAGACGACGCCCTGATTGAGGTCGGTGGCGCGCAGATCCCAGATGCGACAAGCGAATTCGATGTTATGACTGTCGTGCACTTTGGACAGGTGGTAGAACGAACCCGGCTTCTTCGGGTAGAGCATCCGGTCGGTCCGGCCGTTGTGGGTGACCTCCAGCCAGCCCTCTTCGATGTCGATATTCGGCGTGCCGTACTCACCCATCGTGCCGAGCTTGACCAGGTGGATCTCCGGGTTGATCTCGGCGATCGCGTAGAGCAGATTCAGCGTGCCCACGACGTTGTTCGTCTGGGTGTAGACCGCGTGCTGCCGATCGATCATCGAGTAGGGCGCCGCCCGCTGCTCCGCGAAGTGGACGATCGCGTCCGGCCCGAACTCCCGGATGACCTTGTAGGTGAACTCGGCATCGACGAGATCGCCCACATAACTCGCGATCTGGCGGCCGGACACCTCGTTCCACACGCGCAGGCGGGTGGCCAGTGTTTCGATCGGCACCAGGCTCTCGACGCCGAGCTCATGGTCGTATTGGCGGCGGACGAAGTTGTCCACGACTCCGACCTCGTGCCCCACCTCGGACAGGTGCAGTGCAGTCGGCCAGCCCAGGTATCCATCGCCGCCAAGCACGAGTACTCGCATGCGCACGCGCCTTCCCTCGTCGACTCCGGCGTTCGGCCGGAAGTTACCCACATTCAGCCGGTCGGTACTACCGGTTCGCCGGTAATTTTTCTGCAAAGTTTTTAGGGATCTCCTTGGTGCGTGCGGTGAGTTATCCATGTTTGGCCCTGATCGTCGCAATACGGTGGTGACCTGGCCCTCGGCGGCAACGGACCAGCGGATCCGGCGAGCGGCGTCGCCGCCAAGGGCGAATAATGGAGGCATCAGACACCTCCTTCGGTCGCCCCGAGTGGCCCAATTGGCGCGGTACGCGGTCGGCTCGCTGTCCGCGTCCGTGGTCAGTGCCATCGTCCTGACGTCTCTCTCATGGCATCACACGGTCCCGCCCGCCGCGGCAACCGTCATAACGTTCGTCGCGGGTGCGTTGGTCAACTTCACTGTCTTCCGATTCTGGGCATGGCGGCACACGCTGATCCGCGAGGTTGGCGCCGTCGGTCGGGATTTCGCCAAGTTCTCCGCCGTCGCGGTCGTGACCGCGCTGATCGCCGCCGGTACGACCACCCTCGCCGGAAGATACGCAGACCATTCGGGGCTCAGTTCGGCGCAGCGGTCGCTTCTGATCGACGGGTGCTACTTCGGCACCTTCGCGGTCATGTTCCTGATCAAATTCGTGGTCCTCGATCGATTCGTGTTCAACGAGCACCGTCGTCCGGACACCTCACGCGACCAGGTCGAACACACCACGACCGCGTAGTGCGGGCCGGACAACATATACGCTCCCTGCATGGAGCCGGGGATGGACGCTCGCTCGGAGCCGATCCGGCGACGGCGTCGGTCGCCCGGTTGGCACGTGGAAACCGGCGGAGGGCAGCCTGACGTGCGAGCCGTAGTCACCATCGGCCGATTCGCCCGTCGGCACTGGCTGATCACGCTGCTCGTCGCGGGCGGCGTAGCGCTGCGGATCCTCGCCGTCGTCGCGTACCGCCCGGCCATCCTCTATGTCGACTCGGTCTGGACCTATCTGAACCATCTGCCCGGTTCGACGCTGCCGTTCGCGACGTCACCGAGCCCCGATCCGCTCGGCTACAACATGCTCATGCTGCAGCCGCTGCTGGCCGTCGGCAACCTCTTCACGGTCGTACTCGTGCAGCACGTGCTCGGCGTGGCGATGGCAATCCTGATCTACGCCGTGCTCGTCCGTCGCGGAGCCTGGCGGTGGCTTGCCGCGGTGGCGGCGGCGCCCGTGCTGCTCGACGCGTACCAGGTGTACCTCGAGCACATGATCATGTCGGACTCGTTGTTCCAGGCGTTGCTCGTCGGAGCGTTCGCCGCGCTCGCCTGGTATCGGCGGCCGGGACCGGTCTCGATCGCGATCGCCGGCGTCTGCCTGGGCGCGGCCACCACGGTCCGCGCCGTCGGCGCGCCGCTTCTGCTGATCTTCCTCGGTTACGTGCTGTTCGTGACGCCGAAATGGAGGTTCAAGGCGGTCGGCGCCGCGCTGGTCACACTGAGCTTTGCGATCCCGGTGGCCGGATACGGGCTCTACATGGCCGCCGGGTCGGGCCACTTCGCCGCGAATACGACCACCGTGACCTCGCTCTATGCGCGGGCCGCGACATTTGTCGACTGCTCGACGCTCAAGGCGCCCGCCGAGGTCAAGCAACTGTGCCCGATCGAGCCGCTCGGCTCACGACGTAGTCCCGACTTCTATGCGCACACGACACTGTCGCCGATCTTTCACGCGAAGGTGCCGCCCGGCATGACGCTTCAGCAGTTGGAAACGCGGTTCGCGAAGGCGGCGATGACCCAGCAGCCCCTGCGCCTTTCCGGCGCGGTGTTGCACGATGCGGCGCGCCTGTTCACCTGGAACCACGACAACCTGGCCAATCCCGATGCCCCGGCCGAGAGGTGGCGCTTCCAGCCGTCGTACCCGGTATATCCGACCGCGGTCTATCTTTCCACGGTCGCGCAGGTCGGTGCGGACCACGGTGACTCCCCGCCGGCCGTTGACCGGGCGATCGGTGCCGACCTGCGTGCGTACCAGCTGAGCGTCGGCTTCACCCCGGGGCCGGTCATGGCGGCGTTCCTGCTTCTCGGTCTCGCCGGCGTGTGCTGGCGCGGGCGCAGCCGGGGTGCGCCGGCGCGGACGCCCGCACTGCTCTACCTGCTCGGCACGGTGGCTGTGCTCGGCGCCGCCGACTTTTACGAGTTCACCTGGCGATACCAGCTGCCGGGGTTGGTGCTGGGGCCAGCGGCGGGCGTGCTCGGACTCACCGCACTCATGTGGCGTCCGGCGCCGGCGCCTTTCCCGAACGCGGACGACCAGGAGGCGCTCGACGCATTCGCGACCGAACACCCGGACGTCGCGCTGCCACCGGTCGCGGTCGTCGTTGCCGCCTACAACGAGGAGCGCGGCATCGGAGCGGTGCTCGATGCGATGCCCACATCGACCGGCGGTGACGAACCGCTGGACATCGCGACCATCGTCATCGTCGACGGCGCCACCGACGACACCGCCGCGATCGCTCGCAAGCACGATGTCTACGTGTGCGAATTGCCCCGCAACCGCGGCCAGGGCGCCGCATTGCGGATCGGCTACGGCATCGCACGCCGCGGCGGTGCTCGTTACATCGTGACCACGGACGCGGACGGGCAATACGACGGCGATCAGTTGTACGCGTTGCTGGAGCCGCTGCGTAGCGATGAGGCGGATCTGGTGATCGGTTCACGGCGGCTCGGCGACGACCACTCGCGCGATCCGGTGCGCCGGGCCGGCGTGCGGTTTTTCGCGTTTGTCATCTCGACGCTCACCGGGGCCCGTGTCACCGACACATCCTCCGGGTACCGGGCGATGCGGGCCGAACTGACGGCGAATGTCACGCTGAACCAACCGCAGTACCAGACATCCGAACTCCTGATCAGCGCGCTGGGTCATGGCTACCGGGTGGTCGAGCGGCCCGTGACCATGCGGGTCCGCTACCACGGAAAAAGCAAGAAGGGCAACAACGTCGTGTTCGGGGCGCGCTATGCCCGGGTCGTTTTCGGCACGTGGGCCAGGGAACGACGGGCCAGGGTCGAGGCGAAGACGACGCGGTCCGGCCGCGGGAACCCGGCGAACCAGGTGACCGCGTACGACCCGGAGTAGGTGTCCTCCGCGACACCGGTCCGGCTCCGGTGTCGAGGCGGAGGTCAGCCCGTTTGCGGCGGCCGCATCGATGTGTGCTACGACGCGTCGAGCCACTCCCGATAGGCCTCGAACGTGTAGTCGCGGTCAAGGAAGCGGTGGACCAACTCGGCGGCGGGCGCGCTGCCGCCGGCGGCGAGCACCTGGTCGCGATAGGCCGCGCACGCCTCCGGCGCCGGCAGTCCCTCCGCGTGAAAGCGCGTGAACAGGTCCTTCGCGATCACCAGCGACCACATGTACGTGTAGTAGATCGCCGAGTATCCGTCGAGATGCCCGAACGACAGGTGCATGTACGTGTCGTCGACGTGCTTGAACGGCGTGTGCGACTCCATGGCCTCGCGCTCGATGGCGACCAGGTCGATGGTGGCCGGGTCGCGCCGGTAGAGCTCGAGACTGAGCGACGCGTAGAACATCTGCTGGCGTACGAACAGGCCCTTGCCGAATTCGTCGGCCGCGCGCAGTTTTGCCACCATCTCGGCCGGCAGCGGCTCGCCGGTCTCCTCGTGGATCGCGAAGGGTGCGAGCGTCCCGGCGTCGAACGTCCACTCCTCGAGGAGCTGTGACGGCGCCTCGACGAAGTCCCACTCGGTCGCGATGCCGGACGTGCCGGTCCAGCGTTGGTGACCGCCGATGATGTGGTGGATCAGGTGCCCGAACTCGTGGAAGAACGTCGTGACGTCGGAGTGCTGCAGCAACGCCGGTTCGGCACCGGGCTGCGGCAGGTTGCACAGCAGCGCGCATTCCGGCACCCGCCGACCGGCCTTGCCGTTGACCATGGTGAACATCGCCGCGTGGTTGTATTTGTCCGCGCGCGGGTGCATGTCCAGGAAGATCCGGCCGAGCAGGCGCTCGCCGGACGCGACCACGTCGTAGGCCTCGACATCGCGGTGCCAGACCGGTAGATCAGCCCGGCTACGGAACTCCACTCCGAACATCTGCTCGACGAGCGACATCAGACCGGCCTTGACCCGCGTGTATTCGAAATACGGTCGAACCGCCTGCGTGTCGAACGCAAGCTTCTCGGCCTTGAGCCGGTCTTCGAGATAACCGGTGTCCCACGGGTGCACCTCGGTCGCCTCGGGCTCGTCGACTCGCTTGCGTTCCAGCAGCGCGTCGTAGTCGAGAGCGGCGCGGACACCGGACGCCTCGGTGATGCGTGCGATGAAGTCGCTCGCCGCGCTCGCGGTGCCGATCATCTTGTCCTCGGTCACGTACTGCGCCCACGACGGGTAGCCGAGCAGCGTCGCCAGCTCGGCGCGGCGCTCGACGAGCTGGTGCAGCACGTCGGTGTTGGCCGGGTACGCGCGGCTGCGGAACAGCCGCCAGAGTTGCTCGCGGGCGCCCGCGTCCCGCGCGTACATGAGAAAGGGCAGGTAATCCGGGTAGTCGGTGGAGATGTGGACCAGGCTGTCGTCGTCGGCCGGATGGGCCCGGACGTAGTCGGCCGGCAGACCGCCCAGCGCGGCGGCCGGCAGCGCCGCGACCTTTGTATCGGCCCGGATGTTGCGGTCGAAGGCCTGGCCGATCGTGACGAGCTCTTCCTGGAGTGCGCGCACCCGCGCCCGTGTGGGATCGTCCCGGTCGACGCCGGCCCGCCGGAACTCGCGCAACGTCTTGTTTAGGAAATGGCGCGTTCCGGCATCCTGGTCGTCGACGTCGAGCGCGGCGAGTGCCCGGTAGACGTCCGGATCCAAGGACAGGTCGGTCATGACCTTCGATATCGCCTGCTCGGCGGCGTCGGCCGCATCGCGCATCGCCGCGTCCGGGTGGGATTTCGCGATCAGGCCGGCGAGCGCGCCGACGTTCGTCAACTCCGCCGTCGCCTCGTCGAACAGGTCGAGCAACCCGATCGCGGCATCGCCGGTCGTACCCGGCTCGGGGTGCGCGCCAACGAGCCGCGCGATGCCGTCGCGGGCGTTCGCGATCGCTGCCTCGGTGGCGCCGGCCAGGTCGTCGGCGTCGGCGGCGGCGAGCTCAGCCGCA
>DATCXD010000238.1:0-2906 GCA_036566005.1 Micromonosporaceae bacterium
CAGCCGGTGCAGCCGCGACGGGGCGTCCGGCGGCATCCGCTTGATCGCGATGAGGTGCGTTTTGAACCGCGGCAGCAGGCAGCCGACCAGCGAGATGAACAGCAGAAGGTAGATCGCGGAGAACCAGACCGACGCGAACACGTTGAACGCGCCGATGCGGTCGAGGAGCGGCCCGATCGTCCGGTGGGCCTGCAGGTAAGCCGTGACCTTGTCCGCGTTCAGCTTCTCCTGCGGCAGCAGCGAGCCCGGGATCGCCGCGATGGCCAGCAGGAACAGCAGCATCAGCGCCGTACGCATGCTCGTCAGGCCGCGCCACGAGCGCCGTACGAGCGACACCGCCGCTCGGGCGCCGGCACCACTACCGGGCGGCGCCGACTCCGGTGCCCGGTCCTGCGTCACCGTCCAGTCGGCGCCGTCGGGCGGGTCCGTCGTCGCGTGCTGCTGCCGTACGTCGGTCATCAGATGATCACCGAACCGCTGCCCACGGTCGCCCGCAGCCAGTTGATGAAGTCGGCCCACCCGCCGGTCACCATCGCGATGCCGACGATGATCAGCAGCACACCCCCGACGCGGGTGACCCATTTGCTGTTGCGACGGATCACCGCGAATACGCCGAGCAGCCGCCGGAAACCGAGCCCGAAGGCCAGGAACGGAAGCCCGAGCCCGACGCAGTAGGCGATGCCGAGCGTCACAGCGCGGCCTGTCTGCCCGCCGATCGCCGACAACCCGAGCACCGCGCCGAGCGTCGGTGAGATGCACGGTGTCCAGCTGAGCGCGAACACGGCCCCGAGCACCGGTGCCCCGGCGAGTCCCGCGGCGGGCAACTTGCGCATCCGTACGTCACGTTGCAGACCCGGAATCAGGCCGAGGAATGCGATCCCGAGCACGATCACGAATGCGCCGACCACGATCTGCACGGTGTCCTCGTAGCGGATCAAGGTGCGCCCGACACTCGCGGCGACCACGCTCACCAGCGTGAAGATGACCGTGAAACCGGCGATGAAGAGCAGCGATCCGGCAACGATCCGTCCCCGTACCCGCCGGGTCGACGGCCTGACCACATCGGCGGCCGGGCGGACCGCGACCGCCGTGCCTCCCTCCGACGCGACATCCGCGGTGGTGGCGGTATCGACCGCGACCCGCGCGACCCGATTGCCCTTGGGGTCCGTGCCGAGCGCGGCATCGAGGTCCGCGCCGGCCAGGCCGGTCACATACGAGACATAGCCGGGTACGAGTGGAAGCACGCACGGGGACAGGAAGCTGACGAGGCCGGCCGCCACCGAAACGCCGACCGCGAGAATCAGCGGTCCGTCCGAGGCAATCGTCGCGAAGCTCACGACGCCGCCGAGATCATGTCGGTGAGCTGCTTCGCGGTGATCGAGCCGAGGTGGATGGCCGCGATGTGCCCGGTCGCGTCGATGACCAGCGTGCTGGGGATCGCCGACGGCGGTACCTGGTCGAACTGCAGCGCAACCCGGCCGGAGGGATCGAAGATGCTGGGGTAGGTGATCCGGTGCGCGTCGTCGTAGGCGTTCGCCGGATCCTGATCGTCACGGATGTTCACGCCGACGAAGTCGACACCGGACGCTTGCGTCGCGGTGTGGACGCTTTGCAGATCCGCCGCCTCCTTGCGGCACGGTGCACACCACGATCCCCAGAAGTTGAGCACGACGACGTGGCCGCGGTCGCTGGCCAACGTGTAAGCCGTGCCATCCAGCAGGGTGCCGCTGACCGCCGGCGCTGTCGGGCGCTGGCTGGCCGGATAGATCTTCGTTGCCGCCGCCGACGAAACGAAGCCGTTGTCGGAGCCGTTCATCTGGTTGACCGCATCCTTCCCGGTCGTGCAGCCCGCGGCGATCATCGCGCTACACGCGATTGCGGCCACGGCGAACAGACGGCGGCGCACGTCAAGCGCCCTTGGCCGTACGAGCGTTCGGCGACAGCGAGATCAGGTGCGCAGCCGGTTCGGCGTACCCGATTCCGGCGATCTTCGTGCCGGTGAAATGGAACGACGTGATGCTGGCCAGCGCGGCCTGCCGCTTGCGCGGATCGTGGAACAGCCGCCGGTGCTCGGCATAGCAGCGCAGCATCCAGATCGGCAGCTGATGCGAGACACACAGCGCCTCGTGACCTTCGGCGCGCTCGCGGGCCGACTCCAGCGCCGCGTACATGCGCAGGGCGATCTGCTGGTAGGGCTCGCCCCACGACGGCGTGATCGGGTTGCGCAGCGCCCACCAGTTGCGCGGGTCGCGCAACGCGCCGTCGCCGACCGACACCCGCTTGCCCTCGAACACGTTCGCGCTCTCGATCAGCCGGTCGTCGACCGCGATCGGCAGCCTGAACTCGGCCGCGAACGGCTCGGCCGTCTGCTGCGCGCGCTCCAAGGGGCTCGCGACGAGGTAGGTCATGTCATGCCCGGCCAGGTATTCGGTCGCCGCCTTGGCCATCTGTACGCCGAGCTCGGAGAGCCGGTAACCGGGCAGCCGGCCGTAGAGCACCTTCTCCGGGTTGTAGACCTCGCCGTGCCGCAGCATGTGCACGATCGTCGCCGGCGCGGTCACCGCACCTCCCCCGGTGCCTGGGCCGCGGCACGGGCGGCGACCGGCAGGACCGCCGCCAGCCGATCCAGTGCCTCCTCGTCGATCGCGGTCGAGGAGAACCATGCCTCGTACGCGCTCGGCGGCAGGTACACGCCGCCGGCCAGCATCGCGTGGAAGAACGCCTTGTACGCGGCCACGTTCTGAGTCTTCGCGTCGTCGTAGTTCGCCACGTCGCGATCGGTGAAGAAGACCGAGAACATGTTGCCGGCGGTGGACACGCGGTGCGGCACGCCCTCCTTGACGAGCGCACCGGCGGCCAGGCCTTGGATCGTCGATGACGTCTCGTCCAGCCGTGCGTAAACCTCG
>DATCXD010000251.1:0-3962 GCA_036566005.1 Micromonosporaceae bacterium
CCGACGCCGGCCGCGCCGCCGGGTCCTTCGACAGCAGCTGATCGACAAGCTCGCACAGCTCGGGAGCGAGATCCGCCCGGCGGGAAGCCAGCGGCGTAGCCGTGTCGTGCAGGTGCTGCCAACCGACCTGTTGCGGAGTGCCGCCGTAGAACGGCGGATGGCCGGTCAGCATCGCATACATGACGCAGCCCAATGCGTACAGGTCCGCGCGGTGGTCGCCCGCACTGCCCGCGACTTGCTCCGGCGCCATGTACTCGCTCGTGCCGGTGGCGGTGCCGGCCCTGCTCCAGGCACCGTCCGGGCCGTGGGCAATGCCGAAGTCGCAGACCTTCACCGCGCCGATCGGCGCCATCAGGATGTTTGCTGGCTTGACGTCGCGGTGAACGATGCCCGCAGCGTGCGCGGCGTCCAGCGCGGCGCACACCTGACCGGCGATCCGCACTGCCTCGTCAACCGGCACCGGACCCTTCGTCAGCCGGTCCGCGAGGCTTCGACCGGTGACCAACTCCATGACCAGGTACGGCACGCCGTCCTCGACGCCGACGTCATGGACGGTCACGATGTTCGGATGGGTCAGCGAGGCAACGATACGGGCCTCGCGGTCGAAACGCGCCAGTGCCGACGGGTCGTCGAGTTCGGCTCGATCCATCACCTTTACGGCAACGGACCGGCCCAAGCGTTGGTCATCGGCCCGCCACACGACGGCCATTCCGCCGCGACCCAGCACCTGGTCAAGCCGGTACCGGCCGTCCAACAATCCACCCGCCACGGCAGACACCCTGGCACAATCGTGGGCGCCGCGCATCTGTGGCGACCGCCTTCCGGCACCGCCTCCCTACATATGACCTAAGCCTGACCGCCGGCGCAAGCGGAACCGGTCAGGTCGGCCGTCGGTCCGCGCCTTGGGCGATCGCACGCGCGGCGCATCGCCGTTCGCCAAGCCCTCGACAGCGCGGCCACCCTTTACTTGCGCCAGCGCATCGAAATGCCGGCCGCCGCCATTGCCTTGGCGGATCACTGCAGGAATCATGTCTTTCAATACGTGCGTCTCGTGATCTAGGTCTCATGAGGTGGTGCCATGTACCGGCAAGTACTAGACCCGATCGCTCATTCGTTGGCGTGGAGCGCAATCATCGCGGCGATTCCCCTCCTCCTGCTGGTTGTCATGCTGGGCGTGCTGCGCGTTACGGCATGGATCTCGTCACTCGCGGCGCTTGCCGCCGCACTCGTCGTGGCTTTTGCCGTGTATCCAATGCCGGTGAGCCAGGGCTTCCTCGCCGCTTCGCTCGGTGCGGTCAGCGGCTTCTTCCCAATCCTCTGGATCGTCATTAACGCGATCTGGATCTACAACATGACGGTCTATACGGGACATTTCGACGTACTGCGTCGATCGTTCAGTGGCGTCAGCGACGACCAGCGCATTCAGGCCATCATCATCGCCTTCTGCTTCGGAGCGCTGATGGAGGCGCTCGCAGGCTTCGGCACTCCGGTCGCGATCACGGCGGTCATGCTGATCGCGCTCGGCTTCACACCCATGCGTGCGGCCGTGCTCGCCTTAGTCGCGAACACGGCACCGGTCGCATTCGGCGCGCTCGCTACGCCGATCGTCACGCTGTCGACAGTGAGCGGCATCGACGTACATACCGTCGGGTCGATGGTTGGCCGGCAGACGCCGATCCTGGCCGTTTTCGTGCCGCTGGTCCTGGTCGCGCTCGTCGACGGCCGGCGAGGGATGCGTCAGACGTGGCCGGCAGCGGTGGTGTGTGGCGTGGCGTTCGGCGTTGCGCAATACGTGACATCGAACTTTATCTCGGTGCAGTTGTCCGACATCGTCGCATCGCTGTTCGCCGCCGGCGCCGTCGTCGCGCTGCTGCGCGTCTGGCAGCCGCGCACTGGCGCAGTCGTCGCGACTCCTGTCACGCCGGTGCCCATCGTCGCTGGCGGCAGCACGGACGTGCCGGATGAGGGCTTCGAGCGGCGCGTCGAGCGGCGTGACACGCCACGGCAGATTGCCCTGGCGTACGCGCCGTACGTGATCATTGTGGCGATCTTCTGCGTCGTCCAACTGCCGCCGATCATCCACCAGCTCAACAAGACCACGCAGACGTGGTCGTGGCCCGGTCTCCATATCGCGAACGCGGCCGGCAAGGTATCGACGTTGCCACTGTTCAAGTTCAACTGGTTGACGGCGGCGGGCACCCTGATGCTGGTCGCAGGCATCCTCACCATGCTGGTGTTGCGCGTATCTCCACTGCGCAGTATCCGGCTGTACGGGCAGACGCTGAACCAACTCAAGTGGGCCATCCTGACGGTGATGGCGGTGCTGGCGCTCGCTTTCGTGATGAACGCGAGCGGCGAGACGGCGACGCTCGGTACCTGGCTGGCCCATGCCGGCAAGGCGTTCGCCTTCCTGTCACCGATTCTCGGCTGGCTCGGCGTCGCGGTGACGGGCTCTGATACGTCCTCGAATTCGCTGTTCGGTGCATTGCAGGTGAGTGCGGCTCATCAAGCGGGTCTGAGCCCGACGTTGATGGCCGGCTCGAACTCGTCCGGTGGCGTACTCGGCAAGATGATCTCGCCACAGAACCTGGCGATCGCGGCGAGCGCCGTGGGCATCACCGGCAAGGAGGGCGACTTGTTCCGCCGCGTCGTGCTGTGGAGCGTCGTTTTCCTCGCCGGCATGTGCGTGCTTGTGTACGTGCAGTCCACTCCGGTGTTGAGCTGGATGGTGCCGTAACCCGCTTCACAACCGGTGGCCGCCTCGCGCCCGAGGCGGCCACCGCCATTCATGGCTGGGCATCGCGATCCGTACCGTTGCGGGCGCCCGGACCGATATTCCACGTCCGTACATCGGCGGTGTCAGCGGGCCGGTGTGACAACACCCGAACGCCGCGGAGTTGGACATCGGGCGTGCTCGTCGTGGTCACATCTGGGCGAGCAGAATGCCGGCGAGCTGCTTCTCCAGGTCGGGGCGGCTGCTCTGGGTGTGTACGTTGAACACCCAGATCCGGAAGCCTTGACCGCCTTTGTGGACGTACAGACCAGTGTTGCCGCTGTCGTAGGCCTCGTCGCCGAGGTTGGGCACCGGGGTGCCGAGGCGGATCGGCTTAACGCCGGGGTCGCCGTCCCACGGGCCGATACCCAGGGTGACGGTGCCATTGTGGCCCGACGCCGGATCCCACTCGCATTCCGGTGCGTCGAAGTTCGGCTCCGGTTTTCCGGTTGCCGGGGGCTCGCCGAGCGCTGCGGTGACTTGGCCGGCCGTCAGCATGGAGCAAGGGTCGAGTTTTCCCGCTGTGGCGGGCGTACTCGCGGCAGTGCTCGTGGGCGACGCGGCCGGCGCGGTCGTAGCCGCGGCTTTGGGCGCGGCTGAGGACGTGCTCGGCGCGGCTGAGCAACCGGCGACGAGTGCTCCGGCCGAAATGGTCAACACGGCGCTCCGCAGGAGCGCGCCGGCGAGTGCCACGGATTTCTCCTTCTCTTATCGGCCACTGTCAGTCGTGATGCGCCCGGCGCCAGCCGTGGCGCGCTCGACTGCGAGCCGGGCGGTGGCGGTGCCGATGTGCATGACCCGAGCGTGTACGTCGTCGGTCATAGTCGGTTCATAATCCGGGCACGGTGCGCCACTAGGATCACGCTGGTGACGGTGGAGTTGCGGCTGTTGGGGTCCGTACAGGCCCGAGTCGATGGCCATTCCATCGCGCTCGGTGCTCGCAAGCAGCGCCTTGTTCTCGCGATCCTGGCGCTGGAGGCCGGTCATCAGGTGCCGATGGAACGGCTGGTCGACCTGATCTGGCCGGACGGTCCGACGGCGACCGCGACGCACGCCGTGCGCGTCTGCGTGTCGGGGTTGCGAGCCGCTTTCGCCGGCGAAGTCGACATCCCGGCGCAGGGCACCGGCTATCTGCTCACCATCGAACCGACCTGCGTTGACGCGCATCGGTTCCGCGCGCTGCTCGCGG
>DATCXD010000256.1:0-5201 GCA_036566005.1 Micromonosporaceae bacterium
AGCAGCACGAGCCCCCCGCCGATGAGCTGCCACGACGTCAATGACAGCACGTCGGTGTCGGCGCTCCATTTCTTGGCGAGCACGTAGCCCACCGACGACATCGCCATCGCCGACACCGAGGCAAGAACGCCGGCGGGACTCACGCCCCCACCGCCGGTCAGCAGCATCACACAGACGCCTGCGATGCCGACGCCGGCCCCGAGTACGGCCAGGGGCCGCGGCCGCTCCGCCAGAACGAGCCAGGCGATCAGCATGATGACCATGGACGACGTCGCCATCACGGTCGAGGCGATGCCGGTCGGCAGCAGTTGCGCCGCCACGTAGACGAGGGCGAAGAAAGCGCCCATGTTCAGCGCGCCGAGCACCAGCGATCTCCACCACCAGGAGCCGTGCGGCCGCCGCCGCCGCACGGCAAGCAGCAACAGGCCGGCCGGCAGCGCCCGCAGCACCGCGCCCCAGAGCGGCACGGAGACGGGCAGGAACTCGCGTGTCACGAAATAGGTCGCTCCCCATGTCACAGGCGCAACAGCTGTAACAGCGGTCCAGCGCAAACTAGCTTCCACGGAAGCTACATTACCTTCCGCGGAAGGTATCGTGAAGGGATGACCGACCACGTGGCCCGCATCCAAGCCGAATGGAGTCGCGAGCGACCCGACGTCGACGTCGCGCCCCAGGGCGTGATTGGCCGCCTCCACCGCCTGGCCGGATTTCTCACCGAGGAACTACTCGTCGTCTACCGCAAGCACGGTCTCGCCGAAGGTGACTTCGACGTGCTGGCGACGCTGCGCCGAGCCGGGGCGCCCTACGAACGCGCGGCCGGCGAACTGGCCGACTTCACCATGGTGACGACCGGGGGCATGACCAAGCGCATCGACCGTCTGGAACGAGCGGGCCTGGTGACGCGCCGCCCCAGCGAACACGACGGTCGCGGTCGTATCGTCACACTCACCGAACGAGGCCGCGAGGTCATCGACGCCGCCTTCACCGAACACATGCGCAACGAGCGCAGGCTCCTAGATCAGCTAACCCCGCAGGAGGCGGCCCACATGGAAGAACTGCTCACCAACTGGCTGGCGCGTTTCGAGGAGCCAGACATAGCAGGCTGACGTTCGCCACCCACATGCCGTCGAGGGCGTCGATCGGTGGCCTGACCAACCGCATCCGCGGACTTCCCCAGGCCGGCCTTACTGAAAATTGGCCGAATTCTTCACGCCGTACCAGGCCGGCTCGGCCACGGCAGCCGCGATGTCGGGGAACTACCGAATGACACCCTGGGGATGGTGAGTTCACCGAGCGCGGCATCAAACAGGCACATGGCTACCTCACCGAACTCGTCATCGAAGACGAGCACAACCTCATCGTCGTACCGCCGCAACTGATCGATGTAGCCGCTCTCGTCGAACGCTGTCCATCGCCGCCAAGGCCGCCGAACAGGCTCAGACCATCCAGCAACGCCTGCCCTGGGAGCGGGAGAAGGCCCGCGTCCTCATTCTCGGCGCCGGCCCCATCGGCATGCCCGGCGCGATCGCGATGACCGTGACGGGATTCGAGACGGTCGTCTACTTCCGCGAACCGGCCGACAGCCAACGTGCGGACAAAGTCCGGGAACTCGGCGCCACGTACCTGTCCACGGACCAAACCGCGCTCGAGAAGATCCCCAGCGTCACTGGGGCGATCGACGTCATCTAGTGCAACCGACGCGTTATTGCCGCCGATGCTTGGCACGAGACATTGTCGGGTTGGCCGCGGCGGGATCGTGTGCCGTGAACGACGACGCTCCGGAGACGGCTGCACGCATCTCCGGAGCGTCGTCGGCGCCCCCCGCGCCGGTTGTCGCTATGCCCCATAACAGTGACGGTGAAACCCGCGGTCGCCTCGCGAGTCTCGGCAGGGGCGGCGCCAGCGGCGGTCAGCCGGACGAATGTGCGGAGAGACGGCCCGGCGCATCGACTGGATCATGGGTTCGTCGGTGTATTCGCGCGGGCCGATCACGACCCCGCCCCGATGGATGTCGACCATTGTTTGCCTATTGACGGATATCAAGGCGGGCCGTCGGGTGTCAGCCCGCCCGCGCGGCGTTCACCGCAGAAGTCAGGTCCGCCACCAGCCCGGCATAGGCCCGGTCTCGATCAGGGTCGCGTAAGACGGCTGATGGATGAACCGTGGCGAGGATGTGGCCAGCTCGGGTCGGGAAGTCGGCGGGCCTGTCCGACGACGCCGGCCACGGCAGGAGTTCGCCGCGCGATCGGGTCAGCCGGAAGCCCGGACCGAGCAGCGAATTTGCGGCCGTCGCGCCGAGCGCGACGACGACCCGCGGCGCCAGCGCCCGGAACTCCGCGACCAGCCACGGCCGGCAGGCGACAATCTCGGCCCGTTGCGGCTTCTGGTGGATCCGTCGCTTGCCGCGCTGTTCGAACTTGAAGTGCTTGACCGCGTTGGTGAGATATGCGTCGGCCGGATCGATCCCGGCGTCGCCCATCGCCCGCTCGAGCAGGCGTCCCGCCGGCCCTACGAACGGTGACCCCACACGATCCTCGACGTCGCCGGGCTGCTCGCCGACGAGTGCCAGGACCGCGTCGGCCGGGCCACGGGAGAAGACCGCCTGCGTCGCCGGCTCGAACAGGTCGCATCCGCGACAGCGCTGGACAGCCGCGGCCAGCGCGGCGATGCCGCCCCGCGACGGTACGAACTCGTCCGCGCCGACGAAGGTTGCTCGAGTCATGCGAGGCCCATGCCCACCGAGTCGCCGGACAAACACGCCGCTAGTGACCGCAACCGGTGGCGAACCCGGGTCCTGCGTGTACGGCACAGAAAAACGTCCAACAGCCAACACCGGCCCGACTGGCCCAACCGGGCAAGCCAATCGCGGCGGTCGACGACCTGGACCAGGTGGCATCGCTTGGCTTGGTCCGCGCCGTCCGCGGCCACGATCCCCCGGCCGCGACAACCTGAGCGGCCCTCTACGACTCGTTCTCTTCGGCCTTCTCGGGGGCTCGATCGACTATCCATGTCTCGTCGTACTCGACGGCGAACTCGTCGGTGTCCGGATCGTCGAATGGACGCGGCTGCCTGGTCGGCTCAGTCATTTGGTCCATGTACCCCTCGAACCAATGATTACGCCGCCGCGTCGGAAGATTATGCGACGTGCTTGCTCGTGCAGCCGGAAGCGCGACCTGATCGGGTACGTCCTGGTCACGCAGAGGCTCACCGATTGATGGCATAGCCGGCCACAGCAGCGCGCGCCGACGTCGCGGACGGCGCCGAGCTCGGCGCCGTCCGCGACGTGGTATTCGAAGCCAAAGGCTCGCATCCGGGACGGGGCGATCTCCGTAGCTGGGCCCCGGCTGTCGCGCGAGGAATCAGCCGAAAGCGGCCGGGCAGCATGGTGAGGGCGTAACGGTTTGTGCCAGGCGTGCAGCGGGAAGCCAACGGCTGGGCTATCGCCGCCTTCGCCGCGGCTCGTCGGCGATCCGACCAATAGAGGCGCCGGCCGTACGGTCAGCCCGGCACAGGAGGACACATGGCAACGCATCTACCAGTTAATCACCGATTGCAACCGTTGTACCGCTGCCTCGCGGGCCTCGCGGGCGCCTACGTTCTCGCGTTCGGGATTGTCGGTGCGATCCAAACCGCTGAGCATCCCATGTTCGACCAGAACGACACCGCGTCGGTGTTGGGCCTGCGGTCTAACCTTGCGTTCGCCATTCTGTCGATCGTCATCGGCGTCATCGTGTTTGGCAGCGCTGTGGCAGGTGGCAATGCCGACCACGTCGTCAATCTCGCAGGCGGCGTCGTGTTCCTGGCCGCCGGCATGCTGATG
This sequence comes from Micromonosporaceae bacterium, assembly GCA_036566005.1. Taxonomy (GTDB): domain Bacteria; phylum Actinomycetota; class Actinomycetes; order Mycobacteriales; family Micromonosporaceae; genus DASQPR01. Next base: position 3,821 of record DATCXD010000256.1, read on the forward strand.
ATGACGCTCCTGCAGACGACCGCGAATTTCCTGAACTTCCAGATGGCAACATGCATCGTGTCGTTTGTGATCGGGCTGGTGCTGTTGACCGCGGGCCTATACGGCAGGGTCGGAACGGGCGCCGAGCAGGTCCGTGAGGAGCAATTCCGTACGCATCGCGCAGCTGACCCGCATGGTCACGACTGGGCAGAGCCACAAGCGCCCACGACTTCGCGTCCGTCCCCGTCGAGCGGCGCGCGGGGTCGTGCCTGACCGAGGGCGGCGCTCACCACGATTGCCGTGGAGCCAGCATCGGAATGCATATGAGGGCACCGCCGAGAGCGAGGCGGCCCGCCTCGCCTGCCGTACAGGCTGGTCGTTTTGCCCTCTAAGCGCGCGTCTTGTCGGAGGATCCAGGATGTTGGGCTTTGTCGTAGCCAGCGAGCGCCGCACCGAGTGCGCCGCCGTAGACGACGTGCGCGGTGAAAATAGTCCAAGCGCGTCCAGGTCGGTCCTTGTGCGGTGGTGGCAGAAGATCCAGAGCAGGGATCCAGCCGGCGTACGAGATTGCCCACACGCCCAGGCCGAAGGCGACACCACGATAAGCAGAGGAGCGGGAAACGACGGCGCCGTACACCGCTCCGCAGCCTGAGCCAAACCCTAAGTGCGCGACGGCCGTGGCAAGTACAGTTACAACGCCTCGCCGGTTCGTCGGCATCCCGGCGCGATGCGCGAACCCTCGTAACAGCCGTTTGGGCGGCTGCTCACCGTGGGCCGTGGCGACCTGCCCCGCCAGCATCCATCCGCTCATCGCCACGGTCGCCAGCGCGCCGCCCGCGCTGCCCGCCGCGATCCTCCTGAACTCCATCGAATCTCCGCATCAAACGTGATGCTGCTGGCTGTCCGCTGTCGTCTTCCTTCCTACCCGACGTTTTCGTGCGAGACAGCGCAATCCCCGATAGACAGATCTACGGCGACGACGCCAAGGCGGGTAGGACCGCTCGAAGCGGAGATGGCGAAAGGACAGTCGTTCCGGCGCGCCGTCGGCAAGAGGTGACGCCAGACACGGGCCGCACCTCAGGCGACGAGCGCCACGATCATGACGATCAGGCCGATGAATTGGTACGACAGGTAATCGTTGACTGAACCGGTCTGCACCGAGCGGATCCGTGCGACGGCGACTGAGTCGTGTCGGCCGCGTATCGCCCATGCCGTCCCGATCGCAAGGACCAGAGTCGCCGCCGTGACCCCGAGTTCGATCAGATTGCCCCACTCGAAGGACACGTGCACGCCGGCTATAGGTCCGCCGCCACGCAATGCGGCCGCGGCGTACCCGTTGGTATCGAGCAAAGCGGCTGCGGCTGGTGCCGCGACGTGTTTTAGTAGCGGTGTAGCCGCGACA
>DATCXD010000267.1:0-5087 GCA_036566005.1 Micromonosporaceae bacterium
GCGATTGCCTCGCCCCGGGCGCGCTGAACTGTCTCGCGCGCGGCCGTTGTGAATCGCTCGAACATCCTCAACCCTCCCGTGTCGGCCGCCGGCGCGCCGGTGTCGCCGGCGACGCGGCATGCGCTGCGTGTTTCTGGTGCACGGCCTGCTTGCTCACTTCGAGCGCGTCCGCGATCTCCTGCCACGACCAACCCTGCCGGCGGGCGTTGCTGACCTGGAGCGCTTCGAGTCGCTCGGCCAGCCGTCGCAGCGCGAGCGCGGCCCGCAGGCCGGTCCGTGCATCGGCGCCACCGGCGGCGACGGCGAGTTCGTTGACCTCACTCATGGCGTCAAGGTTAATTGACATGACCCGGTTCGTCAAGACGTCTTGACGCGACTGGCAGCACGAGGTTGCTGCCTGTCTACCTACGGCTCTGCACGCATTGGCGCTAGCAGAGTCGTACGCGCTGGGGGAGGAAACGTTGCCTGGGCGCCCGAGAGCGCATATTTCCTGGTAACTCGATCAACGCTGCGACGCCGTATCCGCCCGCGACGCTCCGCCGAGCTCGCGTCGTGACGACGCATGACGGCGAACGGTTAGACGACGCTGACCTCGATACGTTGGACGCTGTTGTTGGCGTACCCGCGCTTGTTCCAGATCGGTGCATCGGGCTGGGTGGTGCCCGCCTCGTCGGTGGCGCGTATAGCCAGCGTGATCGGCTGACCCGAGGCCACGTCAACCACCGCCCGCCAGACCACTCGCTGGTAGGGATCGCGGCTCGACGTGATCTTCGCAAGCTCCCAGGACCCCGCGCCGACGCGGATTTCCACCGACGCGACGCCCGCTCCGGCCCACGCGATGCCGGTGATTTCGAGGTGCCCACCGGCGACGGCGTCGCCGTCAACGATCGACACGAACAACGCATGCGGTGGCATCAGGTCGAGCCGGGTGCCGATGCCGGTCTCCCCGGCCGGCTGGAAGCGATAGTCCAGCTCCTGGAACGCACCACGGAACGGCTCGGTCACCACCTCGATGCCGGTCAGCCACTTGACCGAATCCATGGCGTACCAGCCCGGGACGACCACGCGAACCGGTGCGCCGTGCTCGCGCGTGAGCGGTGCCCCGTTCATGTCGAGCGCCAGAATCGTGTCCGGATGCAGCGCCTTGGGCAGCGGAAGCGACCGGGAGAACGTGTGGACGCCCGGTGCGTCCGGGAACGGCCCGCGATCGGCGCCGTGCAGGACAATCTCCACCGCGTCGTCACGGACGCCGGCGCGGGCCAGGACGTCGCACAGGGCCGGGCCGCACCAGTCGGCCTGGCCCAGGGCACCGAGACCCCACTGCACGCCACCAATCGGCGGAGTGAACTCGGTGCGCCGGTGGCCGGCGCACTCCAGCAGCACCCGGTGCGTGGCGGACGGCAGTGCGCGAAGATCGTCGAGCGCCAGCTCGTACGGCGACCGGACGGCCCCGCTGACCGGCAACCGCCATCCGTCGAGCGTGACCTGCGGGTAGGCGAAGTGATTGCGCCGGTAATGGGCGGCTGTCGAGGTCACGTCATCAAGCAGCGACGCAAGGGCGGCCGGCCGGTTCTCCGCGGCCGCGGATGCTGTCGTGCTCGATGTGAATGGCGCGGACATCCGTCCCGTACCCCCATTTGGTCCGACGTCCCACGATGGTACGCACGCCGTGCGCTACGGCGCGAACAGCACGCTCACGCTCTCGCGCTGGTGAATGCGGCGAATGGCCTCGGCGAACAGGGGCGCGACCGAAACGACCTGGACCTTCGGCGACAGCTCGACCGGCTGGTTCTCGACGGTGTCGGTGCAGAGAAGCCGCGTGATCGGGCTCTTGTCGAGGCGCTCCATGGCATCGCCGGTGAACACGCCGTGCGTAACCGCCGCGTGGACCGAGCGGGCACCGCGCGACATCAGGCACTCGGCGACCTCGACGAGAGTGCCGGCGGTGATCGTGAAGTCGTCGACGATCAGGGCGTGCCTGCCGTTGACGTCACCGATCAGGTCCACAACCCGCGCGGTCTCGCTGTGGTCGATGCGTTCCTTGTCGGCGATAGCCATCGGCGCGGACAGGCGTTTCGCGTAGAGACGCGCCTTCTTGGCGAAGCCGGCGTCCGGCGACACGACGACCAGATCGGTCAGGTCAAGGTCGCGGACGGCATCGACGAGGACGGGCAGCGCGTAGAGATCGTCGACCGGTATCCCGAAGAACCCCTGGATCTGCGGCGCGTGCAGGTCCATCATCACGACCCGGTTCGCGCCGGCCAGTTCCATCGACTGGGTGCACACCCGGGCCCGGATCGAGACCCGCGGCTCGTCCTTCTTGTCGCCCTTGGCGTAGCTGAAATACGGCACGATCGCAGTCACTGACGCCGCACTGGCTCGGCGAAACGCATCCAGCCAGAACAGCAACTCCATGAAGTTGTCGTTGGTCGGGAAGACGGTCGACTGGATCAGGTAGATGTGCCGGCCGCGGACGTTCTGGCCGATGCGGACGAACAGATTCCCGTCCGAAAATTGGATCACCTCACCCATGCCCGGCTCGACGCCCAGGTGACCGCAGATCTGTGTGGTGAGAATCGGGTTGGCGGAACCGCCGAAGATGATGAAGTCGTCGTCGCGCATGCCGACCGCCCGCCCTGAGGTCTCGACTGACGCTCACATCATGGCACGGGCGCCTCGGCCAGTGGCTTGTCGTCGGCCGGCCCCGGTTCGGCGCGATCGGCCGGCTTCGACCGCAATTCGTGCCCCGCGCTGGTGAGACAGCGGCCGGAGGCGAGGTCGAATTTCCAGCCATGCAGCTGGCAGGTCAGCGTCTGGTCGTCGATGACGCCGAACCGCGTGAGGTCCGCCTTCAGGTGCGGGCAGCGGCGCTGCACGATCCAGTCGCCCAGCCGTACGTCTTCCGCATCCGGCTTCTGTTCGGCGTACCAGCCCTCGGCGTACTGCAGCCGCTCCTCGGACAGGCACTTGAAGAAGGCGTAGACGAACTCGTTGTACTGGCCGATCCGAGCGGCCGAGAAACGGCAGCTCAGAAACAGCGAATTGACCCAGTCCACCTGATCGGTGGCGAGCAGGTGCTCGATGTAGGCCCGCTTCGTACGGAACCGGTAGCGCACCTTCTCATCGGCGTACGGCCGGACTTCCTTGCCCGGAAAGTCGACGACGATCGACTCGACCGTGTCGTCGTCGCGCTCGAGGTCGAAACGGACCGGGCCGCCGACGCCGGTGGCGAGGTAGATCGATTCGTTGAGCAGGGGCTCGATCCGCTGCTTCATACCCTGCAGCACATCGACTTCGGGGTGGCGCCACGTACGCTTCGCCAGCTCGATGAGCGGGCGCTGACGCTCGGCGTACGACTGGAGATGGTCGGCCTTCTTCGCGAAGAAGTCGGCGACGTTGTCGACCGGATGCGTGGTCGTGCACTCGTCGGCGGTGACCGTGGCGGTAGAGCCGGGCAGCAGGATTACGCCGTTCGTGCGGCCGAGGCTCGCGTAGTGCTCGATGAACGCCTGCTGGTCGGGGAAGATATTGCCCTCGTCGCCGAAGATGTCGTTGAGGTGCCACAATTCCTCGTCGAGGAAGCATGGCGGGCCGGCGATCGGGAAGACCCAGCTCGCCCGCAGGTCGTCGATGTAGCGGATGGTGCGGTCCATCTGGCGGTCGCGCTTCTGCTTGCCGAACGCCGTCTTGGCCGACTGCGGCAACTCGTACACCATCGGATACCAGATGGCGCCGGAGAACTGCAGGAGGTGCGCGTGCACGTGGCCCAGCTCGTCGAACGGGATCAGGTCGGTCGGGCGGGCGTCGTTCTGGTTCAGGAGCCGTACGCCGTCGTATTCCACCCACAACGACGAGTCACCGATCGGCCCGTCCGTCGGCGACGTCAGGGCCTGGATCATGACATTGAGGCCGCCGTCCAGCTCGTACACCTCGTTCGAGGTGGTGGCGAGGAACCGGCGGAAGCCGATCTCGCGTAGCTCGTCCTCGAGCTCACTGGTCGGAAAGGCGGGCAGCAGCACGGTCGCGTCCTTGTTGACGAAGCGCGTGAGGTGGGCCGCGTCGAAGTGGTCGCGATGCAGGTGGGACACGTACAGGTAGTCGCAGTTGCCGAGCGATTCCCAGTCAAGCTGTGAGTTGTCCGGGAACGGAAACCAGGACGCGAAATAGGCCGGGTTCACCCACGGATCGCACAGGATACTGCCCGCGGGCGTGTCGATGCGCATGCTCGCGTGCCCGGTGCCGGTGATCCGCACGTGGCTCCCCCTCATTGCCGTGCCGCCCGTCGCGCGCTTCGCGAAGGGCCGGTTTACCGGACGAATCTACCTGTCGCTTCTCGGCCCGTCCCGCAAGCGGGCGACCCTGCGTTCGACGGCACCAGCGGCGTGCCACACTGATCAGGACAGCGCACGTGTGTCGGAGGGACCTGGACGTGTCGGACGAAGAGCCAGTGACATCGCCGGATCAGCACAAGCCAACGCCGGTGAAGGCGGCCTACGCGGGCGGATTCGCCACCATCGTTGTGCTGCTGTTGATGTTGATCGGTAACCACCAGGGCCACGTCGAGGACATCTGGCTGATCGGGATCGCGGCGACGATTCTCGCGATCATCGTCACCGACTGGGCTCAGCGCCGGAACGGGCTCAAGCCGAAGCGGTAGCTGACACGACATAGAGCGCTCCGGCACCGGGTGCCGGAGCGCTCTATCGTGGATGGTCGATGTGCGGATGGTCGATGCGAGTGGCAGTCGGCGTCACCGGCGGCGCAGCATGTCCCGGACCTGTCGCAGCGCCTCGTCGACCTCGTCCTCGTAGTAGCCGCCGGCCACCAGGTTGAAGCGGTGCGGATCGAGTTCGGCGTCGCCGACGGGGCGCCCGCGGCCGGAGAAGGTGGCGAGAATGCCGTCGAAGAGATTGTCCACCTCGGCCCGGTCGTAGCCGCTGCCGAATCGACGTGGCTGGAAGGTTCGCCGCAGTTGGTCGACGTGCTGCGCCTCGGGCGGCAGCGGCGGACCGGACGGCTGACTCGGCCCACCGGGACCGGGACCTTGACCCGGGCCGGGCTGGCCGCCCGGGCCGGGGCCGCCGAAC
>DATCXD010000271.1:0-2691 GCA_036566005.1 Micromonosporaceae bacterium
GAGCCGGTCGAGCAGGTGTACGCGAGCGATCAGAGCCCGGATGCCGACTTCGAGGATGCGACCGCCGAGCGCGCCGAGGCGGACTATGCGGCCTACTTACGCGAACTGCAGGTCGCGCGCGCGGCCACAGCGGCACACGCGGTCGAGGAGACGTTCGCGCATCCCCGCCGCCAGAAGGTGATGAGCCTGCGATGGGTCTACGTCCACATGATCGAGGAGTACGCCCGGCATTGCGGCCACGCTGACCTGATCCGCGAGCGCATTGACGGCACCGTCGGTTCCTGACCCGCCGGCCCGGACGAATCGACGCCGGCGCGGGCGACCACCCGATCTATCAGTCGCACTTCGAGCACGTCGCGGTGACTCGTCGGCCGAGCGTGTCGGAAAGAAAGCCGAACTGGACCCGCCACCCTCGGCCAACAACGCGAGCCAGCCCGACCGTGGCGGGAGCCCGATCTGCTACTCCGGGCGGCCACGCTGCCGGTCGCCCCGATTCGCCGGGCGGCCGCGCGAATACTCCGGGCGGCCGGCCTGATAGTTCAACCGGCCACGCTGACGCCGGCGGACCTCGTAGAGCAGGATCGATGCGCTCACCGAGACGTTGAGTGAATCGGCAAGCCCCTGCATCGGCACGGTCACCTCGGCAAAGCCGTACGTGAACCAGGGTCGCGAGATGCCGTACCGCTCGTTTCCGACGACGACCGCCGTACGTCCGCGGAACGGAACGCTGCCGTAGTCACGTGCGTCCAGACCCGTCGTCGCGAGGTGTACGGCGAAGCCGCGATCTCGTAACCATTCCGCGGCGACATCGGGCGATGCGAATTCGATCGTTGGTACTCGGAGGTTCATGCCGCGGCTGCCCCGGAAAACCTTCGGGTGGCTGAGCCGCGTCCGCCGATTCGTCAGGACGAGACAGTCGGCGCCGCAGGCGTCCAAGGTACGTATCAAGGTGCCCAGGTTGCCGGGGATCTCGATCCCGTCGGCGACGAGCACCAGCGCGTCCGCGCTCAGTGCCAACTCATCGGAATCCCAGGACGGCAGTGTGACCAGCGATACCAGGCCATCCGGACGCTCGCGCTCGCAGACGCGGGCCAACACCGACGGCGAGATCCGGTACGTCGATCGGGCGCGCGCGGCAACCTCCACGCTTCGACTCCGTACCTCGTCCGAGTAGGCCGCCTCGGGGCACCACAGGAATGTGTCGATCTCCGCACCGAGTTCCAGCACGATGTTGTGTGCCCACAAACCCTCGGCCACCAGGAGGTGGCGGTGATTGGGCGCGGTGTTGTTGATGATGTGGCGAACCTGCCGAATGCGCGGGTGTTGCAGGCCGATCTGCTGGAGGCTGCCCGGCTGGAGACCAACGGGCGAGCAGAAATCGATGTCCGGATACATGGCGAACCTCGATGGGACGGTCGTGCGAGTGAGTGCGTAGGCACGCGCAAATGCGCTGTCCCGGCGGCACATCCGGACCGGCCGGCAGCACCGAAGACACCAATACGCTTTCCCGCGAATCCGCGGGCCTCATCGACCGGACATCACGCCGGCAACGGTAGGACCATCCCGAGCACACCTCAATCGATTTTCGGGCCGGCGGCCGTCGGGAAAATGTCGGCGCGCCCGCGCGTACCCGAGAAGTGGAGCGTGACCATCGACGGCCAGCGCCGGGCCGGCCGGTGCTACGCCCTGGGTGGAGTGATCGCTCCGCTCGCCGCGACCTGCGCAGCGGTCTTCGGAAAGTCCTGGTGCGAGAGCGAGCGGACCATGTCGATCGCCCGGTCCCGCGGATCGAGGCGTGGCACGCCCGGCGTGACCATCGAGGTCGGCACGATCGTCGCGCTGACGAACGAGCCGTCGCCGCGCATGGTCACACGCAGAACGGCGGAGACACCGGTCACGTTGTTGACCGACAGCGCGTGGTAGCCGGCGAAGTTGCCGAGGCTGTACGCGATGAGATGCCCGCGATAGAACTCGATGCCGCGCAGCACGTGCGGCCCGTGTCCGATCACGATGCTAGCGCCGGCGTCGATCATCGCGTGGCTGAACGCGATCACGTCGCCACGGTTCTCACCGAGGAACGTCTGCACTCCCGGCCGCACGTGCTGGTAGGCCGCGCCCTCGGCCCCCATGTGCGCCTGCACGATCACGACGTCGGCCGACTTCGCCGCGGTCCGTACGAGCCGGGCGGCGCCGTCGATGTCGCGAAGATCGTTCGCCCACGGGTACGGCGCGAAGCCGAGCACCGCGATCCCGACTCCTTTGACCGTGGTCGTGGCGATCATTCCGGGTGGCCCGGTGTACTTCACCCCGGCATCGGTCAGTGCCCGCTCGGTCTCGGCGTGGCCGCTCTGGCCGAAGTCGAGTGCATGGTTGTTCGCGATGTTGACCAGGTCGAATCCCGAGTCCTTGAGCACGCCGGCGTAGGAGGGCGGCGCGCGGAACGCGAAGCAGGTCTTGCCGAGTGCGGCGCCACACTTCGTCGACGCGGCCACGCTGGTCAACGGCTCTTCGAGATTGGCCATCTGCAAATCGGAGTGCAGCGCGTCGGCAACCGGCGCGAAGAAGTCCGCACCACCGTGCGGTGGCACGAATTTCGGCGCCGACGCCATGATCGTGTCGCCGACCGCCGACAGCGTGAACGTTGTGTCCGCGGCCGTTGCCGCGGCGGGTGGCAGGGGTGACGCCGTCGCC
>DATCXD010000286.1:0-7076 GCA_036566005.1 Micromonosporaceae bacterium
GGCAGCAATCGATCCGGACCGGCCGGCCGCACCGGCACCGCAGGGCGCCCCGCCGTCCCGCGTTCGGGCTGCCGGCGTTGCTCGTCTTCGCGCTCGCGGCGGCGTTCTTCGCCTGGGTGAGCGCCACGCCGCTGCTGCTCACCGCCGGCCACGGAAGCCGGGGCATAGCAACTGTCGCAACGTGTTCGGTGCACGGCATCGACCGCAGTTGTGCCGAGTTCGTCGCGGCCGACGGGAGTTTCAGCGCCGCGGTCACCCTGCTCGGTCCGGCGTCGACCCACGCGAGCGCCGGACAGAAGCTCGACGCGCGGATGGTGTCGCGCGGGTCCAGCCTGGCCTATGCCGGGAACGGCACCGATCTGCTCCTGCACTGGATCCCCGGAGTCGTGCTGCTCGTGCTGTGCGGCTTCGGCATCGCCTGGGCGACCGGAGCGCTCCGGTTGGCCGGACGCCGGACCCGCTCGCTAGCTCTGCTCGGCAGCTTCGGCGGCCCGATCCTGCTGTTCGTCGGCATGCTGGCCTACGCCTGGTAGGCCGCTCCGCCCGCTAGCCCGGTTCGGCGTCACCGCGGCGTGCCGACCACGAGGTTGTAGAGCTCGCGGCGGCCGATGGCGTACGCCGTGGCGACCTCGGCGATCGCGTCCTTGCGGGAGGCTCCGGCCGCCTGCGAATCGGCCACGGCCGCCAAGAGGGCTTCGTCGGTCGGCCGTTCGGTCATCGGCGCGGCACCCGCCACGACGATCGTGATCTCGCCTCGGGGTTCCCCGTTCGCGGCCCAGTCGGCCAACTCGGCCAGGGCACCGCGGCGCACCTCTTCGTACGTCTTGGTCAGCTCCCGACATACGGCCGCCGACCGATCGCCGCCGAAGGCCGACACGAAGTCGGTAAGGCTTGCGGCCAGACGATGCGGTGCCTCGAAGAACACGATCGTCCGCTCCTCCCCGGTGAGCTTCGTCAGGCGTGCGCGGCGTTCGGATGGCCGGCGGGGCAGGAACCCCTCGAAGCAGAAGCGGTCGGAGGCGAGCCCGGACACCGCAAGCGCGGTCGTCACGGCACTCGGGCCAGGAGCGACCGTCACCGGCACCCCCGCGTCGACCGCCGCCCGCACCAGCCGGAAGCCCGGATCGGAGACGCTGGGCATGCCGCCGTCGGTGACGACCGCGACGACCAGTCCGTCGCGCAGAGCCTGGGCCAATTCGGGGGTACGGCGTTCCTCATTGCCCTCGAAGTAGCTCACGACCCGGCCGGCGACCTCGATGCCGAGATCCCGGGCCAGGCGCGCGAGGCGGCGGGTGTCCTCGGCGGCCACCACGTCGGCGGTCGACAATGTGTCGCGCAGCCGCGGCGACGCGTCCCCGACATTGCCGAGCGGGGCGCCGACGAGGATCAGAGTTCCACCGTCTGTCGGCATCCCGCAGCCCTCTTCTCCACGCCATGATCGCTGACGAACGGCCGCCCAGCGAATCCTGAGGTCCGCCGGTCTCCGTACGCGCGGCCGGACGCCTACGATCGTTCGGGTGAGCACGGCAGCCATCACCGACGCGCCCGACCTGACGACAGGGACCGGTGATCCGGCGCGCGTTGCGGTCCCCGAGATCGTACGGCGACGGCTCGCCCCGAAGCTGCCGGACGACCGTACGTTCGCCTGGATAGGCACCGCTGCCGTGACCATCCTCGCCGGCGTACTGCGGATCGTCGGCCTGAGCCACCCGCCGGGCAAGATCTTCGACGAGATCTACTACGCGACCGAGGGCAACGACCTCTTCCATCACGGCGTGGAGTGGAACGCCGCCCAGAACACCGGCGACTTCGTGGTGCACCCATCGCTCGGCAAGTGGCTGATCGGCACCGGCGAATGGTTCTTCGCCCGGCCGCGCCACCTCGGTGTCTGGTGGGAGTTGCTGCTGCTGGTCGCGATAGCGGCGGTCGCGGCCGGCCTCGCATTCCTGACCCGGCGTCGGGCGCTGTGGGCATCGCTCGGCGCGGTCGCGGTCGGGCTGACCGCGGTGACCGTGTGGGGAGTCAGCCGCCACCAACAGCACACGTTCGGCTGGCGCATCATGCCGGCGGTCTTCGGCACGCTGGCGATCCTCATCACGATCCGGCTGACCCGCCGGATGTTCCGGTCGACCGTGCTCGGGCTGGCCGCAGGCCTGCTCCTGACGCTGGACGGCATGGAGTTCGTCCTCTCCCGTACGGCTCTGCTCGACATTTTCCTGATGTTCTTCATCCTGGCCGCGTTCGCGTGCCTGGTGATGGACCGTGACCAGCGCCGGCGCCGTTGGCTGCGCGCCCTCGAGTCGGGACTGGACCCGAGCCGGCCCGGGCGGGCCGGACGGTTGCGTTTCTCCTGGCCGGACGGCGTGCCGTGGTGGCGACTGGCGGGCGCGGTGATGACCGGCTGCGCGATGTCGGTGAAGTGGAGCGCGCTCTGGTACGTCATCCTGTTCTTCGTTCTGATCTTCTGGTGGGAGGTCGGCGCCCGCCGCAGCGCGGGCGTGGCCCGCCCGTGGCGCGACACGTTCCTCGACGAAACCGGTTGGATCGTCGCGTTCGGTGTGATCATCGTCGGCGTCTATCTGGCCAGTTGGAGCGGCTGGTTCGCGACGAGCACCGGTTACGACCGCAACTGGTATCAGTCCACCCATCACGGCAACACGCTGCCGTCGGTGATCAACGCTCTGGTGAACCTGTACCAGTACCACCACGCCGCACTGCATTTCCACGACACGTTGGTCACGCCGCACATCTACCAGTCGTGGCCGTGGCAGTGGCTGCTGCTCGGCCGGCCGGTCGCGTTCTACTACTCGGCCGCCGGCGGCTGCGGCGCGTCGAACTGCTCGGCCGAGGTGCTGCTGCTCGGCACGCCGCTGCTGTGGTGGTCGTTCATACCAGCTGTAGTCGGGATGGCCGCGTACGCCGTGGCGCGCCGTGACTGGCGACCGTCGAGCCTGTTCTGGGGCGCCTTCGCCGGCATCGTGCCGTGGTTCCTGTTCGAGTTCAGCCATCGCACGATGTTCTACTTCTACGCCGTACCGGCCCTGCCGTTCCTCGTCATGGGCCTCGTGTACCTGTTCGGCCTGCTGATCAACGGGCCACCGGGCGCGATGATCTGGCGATTCGACCGGCGCGCACTCGGATCGGTGGTCCTCGGGATCTACCTGCTCGTGATCGGCTGGTGTTTCGCGTACTTCTATCCGCTCTACACCGGCGAAAAGATCACGTACACGGCGTGGTTTGCCCGAATGTGGCTCGGCGGACGCTGGATCTGAGCGCGCTCTGTTCCTGTCTTCGGTCTTCGGTTGCGCTGGGGGCCCGGGTGAGCGTGCCCACGGTGACGGCAGGGCGTTTTAGGTCATCGTGGGCACGCTCACCCGACCTCTAGACAAGACCGTCGGTGGGGACGGCGCGTGCGTCAGATCAGGTCCTTGAGGGGCTATAAGGGGTACGTCGGGTGCGCGCTCCGAGCACGCCATCAAGTCAAGGGACCGTCATCCGTACCAGGAAACTTCGAAGGCCCTGAAGCCCGACGCCCGCACGCACCGCACCCACGACGTGGTCGCGGGCTTGGGGCAAGCCGACCACACGAAGACCTAAAAGGCCCCTCCCCAAGTCGAGTGGGGTCGGGTTGCCCCAAGCCCTTGAACGTCAACTTCGACGAGCCGAGCCGGCGTTCCGAAGCGTCCGTCCGGCGCTTCGACGACCCAATCAAGACCTTGCCGGTACGGCCATGACGCGCGCACGTTGGCATAGCTGTCGACGGTGACCCGGGACGGGTGGAATGCGCTGCGATGGACGTCGACCCGGCGCGGCACGTCGTCGTCGCCGCGCACCGGCCGCACGACGAACCCGTCCGGTACAACCGGCTCGTCCAGGTCAGCCAGGGATCGGGTGTAGCAGTACATGAAGTGAGGGTCGTCGACCTCGCGGAAGCCGGCCGTTTCGAAAGCGGCGATGAGATGGGGTTCGGTGTCCAAGGCGTGCGCCACAAGGTCGTCGGCCATCGCGACGTCGCGGAACCAGTCCATGACCTCCGCACCGAGTTCGGGGTGCTCGGGATGTACGGCGAGATCGAGGTGATCGGGAAGCCGCACCCAGGCCCAGGCGAGCACCTCGCCGTCGCGCTCCCAGACCGCCGTCCGCCACTCCGAATCGCGCCCGATGTGTCGCCGCCGGCCCCACGGGATGTCGCCGATGTGCCAGCTCGATCCGGCCCACCAGATGGCCTGGCACAGCGACTGCATGGCGCGCAGATCGGCGTCGCTGCTCTCGATCTCGCGCCGCTTGATCATGGGTACGCTCCCGTCCGGCACCGCGATAGGCCGGCGCACGCCCGCGATTGTCGCGACCGAGGTGCCGCCGTGCACCACAATTTCGCGATCGCTCGGGATGCGTCACGGGCTCCGAGCGACCGGCGCGGTCCTTCCGGGCGATTTGCCGGTACGGAGGCGATCGATCCGAATTGTCGTCGCATTACGGCGGTGCCGTGTGACCTGATATACAGGCCGAGACTCGCACCGGGCCCTTTCTCCGGCTCGATGAGTCCGTCGCCACGGCGCGGACCGTGACCTATGCACTTACACAGCGTTGTAATAACGCACTCATCGATAAGACCGACGCCCCCACCAGCCAATTCGTCTCGATTCAAAACGGTCCATCGGAGCCGGGAGGGATGCATGACCGGAACGTCCACATACGGACGTCCACTGTCGATGGACGTTTGGGTCGTATTTGTAGCAACTTTGTGCAGCGATAATCCGGCGCGCCCGCATGACGGGTCGAAGTGTGCGTGCGATGCATGATAGTTTCGCAGCCCAGGACCGATGCGGTGACTGGATGACCCCTGGTGCGCACGGGCCAAAGCGTCGCTCCTACCTGTCGCCACCTCCATTCGACACGAAGCGGGCGGAACTTTTGGATTCCTCGATGCCGACCGTGCGTCCACGCGTCTCAGTAGTCGTCCCGACGCTCAACGAAGAGCGCAATATCGCCTATTTCCTGGCGCGGCTTCCGCTGCAGGTCGTCGACGAAGTGGTGCTTGTCGACGGGGCGTCGACGGACCGTACGGTCGAGGTCGCACAGAGTCTTTACCCGGACGTGGTCGTGGTCCATCAGACCCGACGCGGTAAGGGCAACGCGCTGGCCTGCGGCTTCGAGGCGGCGAGCGGCGAGATCGTGGTGATGCTGGACGCGGACGGTTCGACCGACCCGGCCGAGATCCCTCGCTTCGTCGCCGCCCTGGTCGACGGCGCCGACTTTGTGAAGGGCTCCCGGTTCAGCGCCGGCGGCGACAGCCACGACATCACCCGGCTGCGCCGGATCGGCAACCGTGGCTTGCTTTTCATCGTCAACACGATGTTCCGCACGAAGTTCTCCGACCTCTGCTACGGCTACAACGCGTTCTGGCGTCGCGTCCTGCCCGAGCTCGACCTGCCGTCCACCTGGCTCGTCGGGCCGGATGACGGCGACCATCTGTGGGGCGACGGCTTCGAGGTGGAGACGATGATCAACGTACGGGCAGCGATGCGCGGCCTGCGCATTGCCGAGGTCGCGAGCATCGAGCACGCGCGCCTGCACGGCGTCAGCAACCTCAACGCCGCCCGCGACGGCTACCGCGTGCTACGTACGATCGTGCGTGAGCGCCGAACCCGCGGCCGCGACACAAATGCCCGGGTGATGATGCCGGGCCAGCGCCGGCCAGCGGCCACCAACGGCGAACCGGTCGACGGAACATCGACCGCGTTCGTGAAGACGCAATTGGACGCAGACCAGCCCGCGGCGAATGGCTCCGCGCAGTTGAACGCGCAGCATGAACCCGCTGGCGCGGCACCCGGCTCGACCGGCTCGACCGGCGAATCGCTCGAGTCGACTGACGCGGCCAGCGTCCTCACGCCGTGATCACCGAAGCCGCCAGCGTCGTCATTCCGTGCTACACGGAGGCACGGTGGCCGCGGTTGACCGGCGCCATCGAGTCTGCTCTTCGCCAGGTGCCGGCCCCGGCCGAAGTCGTCGTCGTCGTCGATTACAACGATGCCCTGGCCGACCGGCTCCGGCACGCCTACCCGCAGGCGACTGTCCTCGCGAACAAACTCGCGCAAGGTGTGTCCGGTGCCCGCAACACGGGCGTCTTCCACACCCGTACGTCGGTCGTGGTGTTGCTCGACGATGACGCGCAGGCTCAGCCCGGGTGGCTCGCGGCCATGACGCGGCCACTCGCCGATCCGCAGGTCGTCGGCGTCGGCGGAGCCATTTCGCCACGCTGGGAGACCGGCCGGCCGGCATGGTTCCCGGACGAGATGCTCTGGGCCGTTTCGGCGACGGATCCGGCGTTGTCCGAGGTCACACCGGTGCGCAATGTCTGGGCGGCGAGCCTCGCGGTCCGTCGCGACGTCTTCGATGCCGTTGGCGGCTTTCGCGTCGACTTCGGCAAGATCGGACACCGCTACCGGCCGGAGGACACCGACCTCTGCGTACGGATGGCTCGGGAGAGCGGCGGTCACTGGGTCCTCACGCCCGAAGCGGTGGTGAGCCATCCGGTCTCGGCGCAACGGTCCCGGTTCCGGTGGTTGCTCGGCCGGTGCTATGAGGAGGGTCGCGGCAAGGTTGCGTACGCCCGGCTCAACGGCCCGGAAAGCCTCGGCCGCGAGCAGGACTACCTGCGCCGGGAGCTGCCCCGCGCGGTCGGTCGTGGTCTGGTCGCACCGCTTCGCGGTCAGGGTGTGGCACCCGCCGCGCGCGCGCTCACGATCGTCGCCGCGGTCGGGTCGGCCGGAGTGGGTGCCGTGTTGGAGTCGGTTCGGCGTGATCTCACGACGACGTACACGCGGCGGCAGTCGCGCGAACCGAGACGCGTGTCCTGATGGACAAGTCTGCCCTGCCCACGGTCGGCGACGCCTACCAGGCGCCGGGCGTTCGAGACGTCGAGCTGTCCGCACCGGTCGCCGGGATACCGGGCGGCGACCGGGCCACCGAAACGGAGTGGCTCCTCGTCCGGCTTCACGGCGAACCGATGGGCGCCGTTCGCGTTCCGGTAGCGGCCAGTGGGGTGACCCCGGCCGGCGTCGCGACCGCGATCT
>DATCXD010000304.1:0-2200 GCA_036566005.1 Micromonosporaceae bacterium
CGAGATGATGATCGACAATCTGCGACGAACACTGCGCTACGTATCCGATCCGGCGCAGCGGCGCATGATTCTCGATCAATATCGGGCGCTCGGCGTCGACATCGACGGCGAAGGGCTCGACGGCTGAGGGTCGGGCGGGGCTTCGTTCTAGTCGAGGGTCGTGCGGTGCACCACCCATCGCTGGCGCACGGCGAGCCCGAGCCGTTTGTAGACGCCGAGGGCACCCGTCGGGTTGTCGGCGTCGACGCCAAGGGACGTGACCGTCTTGCCGGCGGCGGCCGCCAACGCAATCGTTTCTGACATCAATGCGCTGGCCAGACCCCGTTTACGCCACGGCCGGCGGGTGGCGACCGAGCCGATGTAATGGTGGCCGACCGCGTTGTCGTAACACATGACAGCTGCGGCGATGTCGCCGCCATCGAACGCGATTCGCGAATGTTCGGCCCGGAACAGTTCCGAGTCGACACTCCAGGCCTTCCACTGTTCGAATGGGCGGTCCTCGTGACCCCAGTGGTCGCGGAACGCTTCTTCGATCGCCTCGTAGAGCTGGTGAGCCAGATCGGGCGTATATGCCACCACGCGGAATCCGGTCGGCATCTCGGTGGGTGTGACAGCGGCGATCGGCGCGACCATCTCGAAGAAGTAGCGCACCGGCCGCATGCCGAAACGTTCGAAGAGATGCGCCGCCTGTGTCTCCTTGATGCTGGAACCCGCATCGACGGTCCAGGCCGTGCCCGGCGCGACTCGGTTGCGTAGCTCCCGCAGCCGCGCGAATTCCCAGGTGACGAGCTCGCGGCCGATGCCACGCCCCATCCACTCGGGGTGCACACCTCCGAACGTCTCGGCGATGACGCCACTATCCGGCGGCGGCAGGACGACGGCCAACGCGACCAGCGTGCCGTCTTCGGCAAACACGAGCCGGGTATCGGCGTCGATGTCGCGGGCGAGCGCGGCGATGATGTCCCGGATTTCGGCCGCGCTGTAGATCGGCTCGCCGCCGACCGCGACCTCGCGAAGGTTCTGTAGTGCGGCGATCGTGGGCGCGTCGGCATCCGTGTACGGCCGCGTGTGCAATTCCGACATGGCGCTATTCCACCGCTCTCCGATAGCACACGAACTTGTGCTCGACCCCGAAGCCGAGGCGCTCGTAGACGCCGACCGCACCGGTCGGACTGTCCGCGTCCACGCCGAGCGAGGCGCTGGACTTTCCGTCCGCCACCGCCGCCGCGAGTGACGCCGAGATGAGTGCGCTGGCCAGGCCGCGCTTTCGCCAGGGTCGCCGGGTGCCGACCTGCCCGATGTATTCGCGCCCTTCGACGTTGTTGTACGCCAGCACATAGCTTGCGATCTGGTCGCCGTCGAACGCGATCCGGGTCAGGTCCGGCCGGAATTCCTCGGACTCCACGGTGCGGATGACCCACTTCTCGTACGGTCGGCGCTGAAAGCCCCAGTGGTCGCTGAATGCTTCCATGTGCGCCTCGTAAAGTGTCTTCGCGAGCTCCGGCCTGTACGGCACCGCGACCAGCCCGTCCGGCAGCGCCATCTCGTGCCGCTGGCCGTTGAGCTGCGCGACCATCTCGAAGAAGTAGCGGACCGGCGCAAAGTCGAGCCGTTCGAACAAGTGGATGGCCGCTTCGTCACCGACGCTCGCGCCGACCTCGACATGCCAGTGATCGCCCGGCGCAATGTCGGTGTGCAATTGCCGAACGCGGTCGTACTGCCAGGCGAGCAATTCCCGTCCGAGGCCGCGACCCTGGTAGGCCGGGTGTACGCCGCCGAACATGTCGGCCCGCTGGCCACCCTCGGGTGGTGGCGCGACGATGCCGACCGCAGCGAGCGCGCCATCGGGCGTCACGACCAGCCGGGAGTCGACTGCCAGGTCACGTATCCAGGCCTCGATGAAGCTTCGGATCTCGCCGCCGGTCCAACCGGCCTCGGCGCCGTGCTTGGCGTCGATGGCGTTCATCAGGTCGGCGATCGCGTCGGCGTCAGATTCGACGTACGGGCGAGTCCCCACCCCTCGAAACTACGGCCGCGGGCAAGCGATTATCGCCGCGCCAATGTGCCGCGCCAATGTACGGGACTTGGCGGCTCGGGGCGGTCGGGACGGCGCAAATGTACGGAACCTGGCGGCTCGGCAGTGCTCGGGACAGCCAATTTCCGTACAGTTGCGCGGGACCGATCGGGGACCTACCGGCTG
>DATCXD010000310.1:0-13669 GCA_036566005.1 Micromonosporaceae bacterium
TGAACGGCGGCCGCCACGACTGCCCGACACCGTCGCCGACGGGTTGGCCGCATTGTTCGCTGACTCTCCGCTCGTCGCCGCGCTCGGGCCGGAACTCGCCGACACGTTCCGGTCGGTTCAACTGGCCGACGCCGCGTGGGCCGATGGGCGCTCGGCCGAGGAGATCACGGACGCGGTCCGGTGGCGATATTGAGCCCGATCGACCTCACTGATCATGCGCTGGTTGACGGTCACTGCCACCCGGTGACTGTAGAACCGCTCTCCGATATGGCGTTCGCGTTGTGGTGCACTGAGTCGTCTTCCGCGGATGAGTCCACTCTGGACAGCCAGCTCGGGTACGCGATCCGCCGGTGGTGCGCGCCGGTGCTCGGCTTGCCTGCACACGTGGCTGTGCATGACTACCTGGCCGCTCGGCGTGACCTCGGCTCGGATGAAGCGGCCAGGCGGTTGATGCGTGCGGCGCGCCTCACGTCGATGTTGGTTGACACGGGTCTGCCGGCCGCCGGGATGGTCACCGTCGGGCAGATGTCCGACCTCGCCGGCGTGTCTGCGCGACCGGTGGTACGGCTGGAGTCACTCGCGGAGTCGGTTGTCGATGCCAGCGACGCTTCCGGATTCGCGACTGCCACGGCCGTCGCGCTTGACGGCGCGTTCACTGGCGGCGCCGTGGCGGCTAAGTCGATCGCGGCTTATCGCCATGGCCTGGACCTTCCGCCCCAACGGCCGACAGAAAGCGAAGTGCGGACGGCGGCCGGTGCCTGGATGCGCGAACGGGCCGCCGGGCACGCACGGCTCTCCGATCCGGTTCTGCTGCGTCACCTGCTGTGGTGCGCGGTGGACGCACGCCGCCCGGTCCAGCTGCACACGGGGTTCGGTGACGCCGATGCGCACCTCATTCGCGCGGATCCAGCCAGATTGCAACCGTTCTGCGCCGCCACGCAGGACTCGGGTACGCCGCTCGTACTCCTGCACTGCTATCCGTATCAACGCGGCGCTGGCTGGTTGGCACACGTGTATCCCCACGTGCACGTCGACGTCGGCCTTGCCGTCGGCTACGTTGGCGCGCGCGCCACGGCGCTTCTCGGCGAATTCCTCGAACTCGCACCGTTCGCCAAGGTCATGTACTCGTCGGACGCATACGGTCTCGCGGAGCTTTTCGTGGTAGGCGCCGCGCAGTTCCGGCATTCCCTCGGTCGCGTCCTCGGCGGCTTCGTCGACGACGGCGCGATGAACGTCGAGGATGCACTCGCGGTCGCCGCTGCCATCGGTTCGGGAAACGCGACTCGGCTCTACTGCTCGCCTCGACGGCTCGCCGCGGAGCCGGGCGGCTGAGGGCGATCGGGTGTGACTCGCAGCGGTCGTCGGGCAGTTCACCGCGTTTCGTCGAACACCATGCCCGGCCGCCACGTACCGGCCGGCACGTATCTGCCGGCACGTATCTGCCGGGGTCAGCGTCTCGGCCCGGTTGGCCGCGGATCATCGCAGCCGACCGGCAGAGCACCTGGCCATCGCTCACCGTGCTTACGCCCAAACCGGGCGCCGCGGTGCGATAAGAACCGGTCGGGCAACCTAAGCGCCCGATCTCATCACGTCTGACGCCCTATGAAGATCCACTAGTCCGCGACTCTTGACAATTGCTTCACATCGATAACTCGTACTGTCTATGGTTGTTGCGTCGCATCCGGACTTGTGGAAGGTTGGCCGCGTTCAACTCGTGCAGAAGCCCGCCACCTGCACCCTGACCTGCGGAGGTGGGAGCGTCCGCCCGAACCTCCCGAGAGGAGCTTACGTGGGTATTGTCGAGAGTCTCGCGCCCGCAGGAAGTCGGCGTCGAGCAGTCGTGGGTCGGCGCGCACGTCGGCTTATCCGCTACGTAAGAAAACTAGGTCCTGGTGCGCACCCTCCCCAGGACGAGGAAAGCAGGCTCAAGCAAAGTTGGGCCACGTTCTCGCCGGAAACCCTTGAGGCATACCTGGTCAGCGGTTATCAAAACCCTCGCATCAATGCGCAGAGCATCATCGCCCGGCACTTCTTTGTCCGTCAACTGTTCGGCTCCGAGTTCGATGAGCTCATGCAGGAGGAGCTGAAGTTTTGCGTTGAGACCAACGAGGCGATCCGCCAGCGCGCAGCCGAGATGGGCGTCACGATGGGCGCCTTCACCAATCCCGACAAGCGAGCAGATGTGGAGCGTGTCTGTGCGGTGATCGCCGACCGCGAGCAGGTCTTTGAAGGCAGGTGGCGAGACGCGCTCGCCGCCAAGTCAGCCGAGCCGATCAGCGTCCTGGAACTGGCTTGTGGGTCGGCGAATGACTACCGTTCGCTGGCAAGCTACGGGATCGCTCGTTTCCTCGACTACTCCGGCGTCGATCTCAATGACAAGAACATCGCAAATGCCAAGGCGCGCTTTGACGGCGTGAACTTTGAGGTCGGCAGCATCCTCGATCTTCCGTACGAGGATGGACGCTTCGACTACGTCCTTGCCTTCGACATCTTCGAGCACTTATCGCTGTCGGCCATGGAACAGGCGATGTCGGAAGCAATGCGGCTGGCCAGGAAGGGATTAGTGTTCGCGTTCTTCATCATGACGGACGCGCCGGAACACAACCAACGGCCAAAACGCAACTATCACTGGAACGAGCTGAGCGTGAGCAAGATCGAAGAGATGCTGCGCGAGACGTTCCCCGATATACAGGCTTGGCACATTCCGACATTCCTCAAGCAGAACTTCGAGTACGGTCACTACTACAACAAGAAGGCATACACAATAATCGCCCAACGCCGGCTCGGCAGCGCCGTCGAATAGGACGTTGCGCGACCGCCGATTGAAGTGCTGCCATCGCATGTTCCGGGAGACGGTCGCGGCTGGGCCACATAGATCATCTCGACCGTGACGTTCTACCTCAAGGTCTCGCCACCGGTCGGTCGATGTTGATGCCACACGCACAGAGGCTTGTGCGAGTAGCGTGGACAAATGGAGCATATCGACACAGCGATCATCGGGGCCGGCCAGGCCGGGTTGTCGGTCGGCTACCACTTGTCGCGGCTGGGGCGGTCGGCCGTGATCCTCGAAGCCAATGACCGGGTCGGCGACTCGTGGCGCCATCGGTGGGATTCGTTGCGGCTTTTCACCCCGGCCCGCTATTCGAGCTTGCCGGGCATGCCGTTCCCTGCCGACCCGTGGTCGTTCCCCACGCGGGAACAGATGGGGAACTATCTCGAGGCGTACGCGTATCGGTTCAGCCTGCCCGTTCGATGCGGTGCCGGTGTGCGGTCGCTGTCCCGACAGCAGCCATGGTTCGTCGTCGGTACCGATGCGCAGACGTACGCGGTGAATAACATCGTGATTGCCTCGGGGCCGCATCGGGAACCACGCGTCCCGTCGTTCGCGGCGGAGCTCGATCCGTCGATCCGCCAGATGCATTCGGTCGAGTACCGCAACGCGGCGCAGATCCAGCCGGGTGGCGTTCTCGTCGTCGGCGCCGGCAATTCGGGGACGGACATCGCGCTCGACCTGGCTCGCGAGCACGAGGTGTGGCTGTCCGGCCGGCACCCCGGTCAGCTTCCGTTCGCGATCGACAGCCGGACGGCACAGCTGCTGTTGCCGGTCATCTTCTTCGCGTTCCGGCACGTGCTGACCGTGCGGACGCCGCTCGGACGCAGGGTGCGGCGCCATGCCGTGGCCCACAGTTCCCCGTTGATCCGCAACCGGATCGCCGACCTCGATGCCGCCGGCATACATCGCGTACCGCGAATCGTTGGTGTTAGGGACGGCGAGCCGACGCTGGACGACGGTCAGGTACTTCCAGTGCGAAACGTAATCTGGTGTACCGGCTTCGACAACCAACCGGCCTGGATCGACCTGCCGGTGTTCGGCGCCGACGGCGAGCCTGAGCAGTTCCGTGGTGTCGCGGCTAACGAGCCCGGCCTGTACTTCCTCGGTCGCGAGTTCATGTACGCACTCTCGTCCGTCATGATCCAGGGCGCCGGACGAGACGCCGAGTACGTGGCCCGACAGATCGATACCGACAGCCGTACGGCATCGGTCGGTTCGCCCGGACGGGCGGCCGCACATGCCCGTGCCGGGCGGGCGAACTCCTGATCGGGGTCGCTGGCGACGTCGCATCATCGGTGGACAGGTTGTTGCCGCGCCAAACGCGATGTCAGGTTGCGTGGGCGGCTCGGTGATCGCGGCACCTCGATCACGGGTCAGGCCGACGTCGCCTCCCAGATGAACCCGTCCGGGGCGCGCCCGCGGTGTCGAACTCGACGTACTTGCTGCCGAAGCTCTTCGCCACGGCCAGGCCCCGGTCGACGTAGAACTGCCTTCAGCGTCGTGGCGCCGCCGCCGAGAGCGGACGCGACGAGGCTGTCGACGGTGCTCGGCTGGGACACCATTAGCGACAGCGTGAAGCCATGGAAGCCGGTCGTCGGCACCTGCGAGGCGCGGATGCTCACCGTGTCGCCGAGACCGAAGGCCTCGCCGTAGAACGCGTCGGCCGCCGTGGGATCAGCGACTTCGAGGGTCACATACTCGATGGAGGTCACGACACCTCCTGGACGCGGATCAGGTTGCCGGCGGGATCACGGACGGCGCAGTCGCGGACACCGTACGGTTGCTCGGTCGGTTCCTGTACGACGTCGGCGTCGCTGGCCTGCAGCCGCTCGAAGGTGCCGTCGAGGTCCTTGGTGGCCAGCAGGAGCGTGGCATAGGTGCCTTTGGCCATCATCTCGGCGATGGTGCGGCGCTCGGTGTCGGTGATGCCGGGGTTGGCCGCTGGCGGGTGCAGGACGATGGACGTGTCGGGCTGGCCGGCGGCGCCGACCGTGATCCAGCGCATCTTGCCGTTGCCGACGTCCATGCGGACATCGAAGCCGAGCGTGTCGCGGTAGAAGGCCAGGGATGCGTCCGGGTCGTCCAGCGGCAGGAAGCTCGAGTGAATGGTGATATCCATACCAGTCAGGCTAATTGCGGCTGCGTGAACGGCGCTTCTCGATTCCTGACCGGTCTGGTCGCCTGCTTGGCCACGCACGCGGTGCATTCCTGCCGCCACGCCCGTCACGCCCGTCACGCCGGTCACGCGGGTCGCGCCCGACGCGCCGGTCGCGCCGGTCGCGGCGGCTTGATGTCATTAGTTAGTGACTAGTAACATCCGGGCCCATGGAGCGCCGCCAGAGGATGAACGGATCAGACCGTAGGCAGCAGGTTCTTCGCATTGCGGCAGAGGAGTTCGCTGACGGCGGCCTGCATGGGGCGTCTACCGAGCTCATCGCGCGACGGGCCGAGATCACCCAGGCGTACATCTTCCGGATGTTCGGGACCAAGAAGGCGTTGTTCTTGGAGTTGGTGATCGCGGCGTTCGATCGCATGACCGAAGGGATGCGCGACGTCGCCGGTGCCGAGACGGGGCTCGACGCACTCGCGCTGATGGGCGCCCAGTACAACGAGATGCTGGCCGACCGTACGTCACTCCTCTTACAACTCCAGGGCTTCGCCGCGTGCGGCGATCCCGAGGTTCGCGATGCCGTGCGCGACAGCTTCGGGCGGATGTGGCAAATGGTCGCCGGGGCCACCGGACTCGACGCGGTGACGATCAAAGCATTCCTGGCGTTCGGCATGCTGCTCAACAACGGCGCCGCCCTACAGGTCGCCGAGCTGGACGAGTTGTGGGCGACAGGCGTGCAGACTCGCATTCGCGCTGGCCTGTTCGGTCACATCACGACCGAGACGAACCGGTGAACAGCCTGGCAAGGCGATCCGAGCCGCGGTTGCTGGTTGCCTCACTGTTGTTCATCGCCCTGGTCGTCGCCGTGGTTGGTAGTCTCGGCGCGCCGCTCATCACCAGCGTGGCGACCACCTTTCATGTATCGCTCGCCAGCGCGCAGTGGACGCTGACCATCACCCTGCTCAGCGGAGCCATCGCGACGCCCGTACTCGGGCGCTTGGGGGCTGGTCCGCATCGCCGCGGCACCATTCTCGCCACGCTGGCGGTTGTGGTGACAGGAAGTGCGCTTACCGTCCTTCCGTTGCCCTTCGCCTGGTTGCTCGTCGGCCGAGCCGCCCAAGGCGTCGGTTTGGGTCTAACCGCGCTGATGATGGGCGTGGCCCGGGACCATCTCCCCGAAGAACGGGGGACAGCCACCATTGCCCTGGTTTCGGTGGCCTCCACCATCGGTATCGGCGTCGGCTATCCACTTGCTGGTCTGCTGACCGACATCGGCGGTGTGCGTGCCGCCTACGGGCTCGGTGTTTTTGTCACGGCGGTCGCCTTCCTAGCGGCACTCCGCAGCATGCCCGTCCCGCCCGAGGGGCGCTCTGCTCGGGTGGACGTGCCTGGCGCTCTGCTCCTCGCTGGTGGATTGCTCCTCGTTCTCCTCCTCGCGAGTGAGACGAGCCTGTGGAACGGGCACATCGGCCTCGCCGTATCCCTGGCCGCTATCGCGGTGCTGCTGCTCTGCGTCTGGACGGCGTACGAACGTCGCGCGACGACGCCGCTCGTCGACATCCGGTTGGCGCGGCACCGACCGATCGCCGTCGCCAACGTCGTCACTCTCGTCGGCGGCGTCGGCATTTACCTCCTGCTGAACCTCATCACCCGGTACGCTCAGACGCCGCGGACTACGGGCTACGGCCTCGGGCTGACCACTTTCGTCGCCGGCCTCGTACTCGTTCCCTTTTCCCTGCTGGGTTTCGTCGCCGGCAAATTCACCCCTCGTCTTCGCGAGCGGATCGGCGCACCCATGTCCCTAGCCGGCAGCGCCATCGTGGTCATCGGCGCCTTCGTTCTCTTCGCACTCAGCCGCTCGAACGTGGCCGAACTACTGGTGGCTATGGCAGTCCTCGGCTTCGGTGTCGGCAGCTTCTCGGCCGCCATGCCCGCGGTCATCCTGGCCGTCACACCCAAGAGCGAGACGTCGAGCGCCATGAGCTTCAACCAGGTCGTGCGTAGCGTCGGCTTCTCCCTCGGAAGCGCTGTCGGCGGGCTCATATTGGCCGCAGGGACCGATGCTGGCCGTCTCTTCCCCGCCGACGCTGCCTATGCGACCGCTGCATGGATCGGCGTCGCGGCAATGGCAGCGGCCGCGATGGCCAGCGTCGCTCTCACCCGCAAACGTTCGGCCGGCACTACGCGACCTCCGCTCCCGGTGGGCGCTCACCCCGATGAGGCCGCGGGCATGACCCGAGCCGCGTCGGCGAACATCCGGTGAACCGCGCAGCCACCGGTAGACGGTGAGACGATTGCGGATACGACGGTGGCCGCGACGATGTCGCGGCCACCGTCCTCGACGTCACTGAGTCTGGCCCGGCTTGTCGACGATTACCGCGGCCGTACGCACCAGGAGGTTTTCTAGAGTGCCCTTCTTTACTTTCCACGTGCCATCGAGGGCCGTGGAGGTGTGGTCCGCGATCGCGATGCTGCGCTCACCGACCAACTCGTACGTGTTCGGATCGAGCAGGATCTCGTCGCTTAGCCAACCTTCTTCGACGCGACCAAGAGCCAATGCCCGGCGGCCGTCCACATTGTCGGCATCCCGGTCGAGCGTGACCCCGGACAGCTGGCCCATCGCCCGGAAGATCGTTGCCTCTACCTTCGGCGGCAGCACGTAATCGCGCAGGATCTCGGTGAGCGACGCGAAGGCTATCTCGTCACGACCATCCCGCGCGCTGCCGCCTGCGCCCGCGACCGTACGGTCAATGAGGTCCAGCACAGCACTCGGATTCCCCGCCAGGTTCGTCAGCGTCGTGTAGGAGTACGGCTGTGGAAATGCGGTGCCGGACTCGGTGACCAGCTTGCCATCCTGCATCTCCGCGTACTGGCCACCGTCGATGCGCCGCCAGGTCTGGTGTGTGACGATCTGGTACGGGCCGCCGGTGACGACACCACCCGGCCCCTTTCCAAACGTTTGCTTGATTTCGATGTACATCCACTGACCCGGCCTCGGTATGGTGAACGACCGCTGGTCGGCAGCGGTAGCCGCGTTGCGCAGCACCTCGGCCGCGTTCGCCGGTTGGGCGCCGGCCAGCCCGGGAATGACGGAGTGCACGTGTCCGTCGCGATCGACCCGGCCGACGTTGTCCGCGACGACGAGGCCGACGACCAGCGCAGCGGCAACCCCGGCGGTCAATGCGAGGCGTCCGCCCATCCGTGGCAGCCAATCGCGCAGCTGAGCCCGAGTCCGGCGATGGCGGGGCATTGCGGCGGCCGGGCTGTTTGCCTCCTGCATGCGTGCCTGCAGCCCCGCACGGGCCTGTGTCACTGCCTCCGTCGAGGGCTGCGGAGCGGGGTCCCACGCGTCCCGCAGCATCGTCATTTCGTCGATCACTGAGCTACCTCCGAGTCTAAAATTGAGTCGTTCATGCCGAGCGCCGCGCGCATCGCCTTGCGAGCCCGGTGCAGACGAGAGCGCGCCGTACCAGCCGGAATATCGAGCGCGGTGGCGGCCTCCTGGCAGCTCAGCCCGGCCCAAGCGACGAGCAGCAACACATCGCGTTCGGCCGCCGCGAGCTTCGCCAGTGCACGCGCCAACGGCCCGCGTACCGCTTGGGCGTCAAGCCGCCCCGCGACCATGTCGGCGTGGCCATCCACGACCGCGTCAGTTCTCGACCGTGTCAACGCGCGGTACTGCCGAACCTCAGCGCGCCCGTGGCGGGCGATGAGGTTGGACGCGATCCCGTACAGCCAAGGCCGTGCGTCATGGCGCGAAACGTCATATTGCGTCCGCCGATCGAAGGCGATCAGGAAGGTCTCGGCCGCCACGTCCTCGGCCAGACTGCCGCCCAACCGCCGCGCGGCATACGAATAGATGTGTCGATAGTGCCGGTCGAACACGGCCTCGAACCGCTCCGGCCTGCGCCATGCCTGCTCGATAATCATGGCGTCGGTATCCGCGCGGTGCGTGGCTGCACCCACGGGTTGGGTCACCACGACCATGCCCACCTCCTCGTGTCGGTTCGCCCATCCGGTGGGCTCACCCGTCCTTCGCCGATGGGTCGGAAAGTGTTCGCGCGTCGTAGGCGCGACGTGGCTACGTCTTCAGGGTTAACGCGTTCGGCCTCGCCGAGATGTCGGAATCCTGACCGCGCTATGACCCGTGCGCGATTCCTGGATCCGGAAGTGACGAGCTAGGCTGCCGCGGCGAAGAGAGATTCCGCCACCGCGGTGCGCGCGTAGAGAACCGAGTGTCCGGCTCGGTGAGCACTGACCATGCCGGCATCCCGCAGCGCAGTCAGGTGTTGGGAGACGCCGGCCGCGGAGATGCCGGTGCGTTGGGCCAGATCGGTGGTCGAGGCCGGAGTCTCCAACTCGGTCAGGAGGAGGGTTCGGGAGCGGCCGATGACGGCGGCGATCGCGGCGCCGCGTGCGACCGGGCGGTGCTCCCAGAGCGTGCCGGTGCCCCGGGCCGGGTAGGCGAGTTGTGGCGAGTTCGGTCGACGTGACCAGGTCAGCACCTGTACGGCGAAGGCGGAGGGGACGAGCAGCAACCCTGGTCCGGTGGCCGCTCGAGAGAGGCCGCACTGTCTGCGGACCATCCGGAGGGTGTTGGCGTCCCAGCTCACGGTGGAGTGCAGGTCATTGAAGAGGTGGCCGGCGCCGCGCTCGGCCACCTGGCGGGCACGGTGGAACACGTCGGCGTCCAGTACGGCGCGAATCTTGGCCCAGTAGGGCGCGAGTGCCAACTCCCAATAGCTTTCGATCTCCTGGCAGAGCTTGACCAGCCGGCTCTCGGGATCGACTCGCAGTGTCTGGCAGCGAGGGCCGCCACGGCCGAGGATGTCCAGATCGGCTCGGATGTGATCGGCCGGGGTGGCGCGGATGGCGACCAGTTGCGTGTCGAGGTCTGGGGCGATGTCGTCGGCGAATGGCGTGAGGAAGTCGGGGAGATAGCCGGTGGGTGGAATGAGTTCGGCCAGCCAACCCGAGTCCAGCCCGGCGGCGGCCACCCGTGGGCGTACCTGATCGATCCAGGCGCTGTGCACTGGGTGAGCGGAATCCGCCGCCAACAGCCGGAAGCTCGTGACGACCTCCCACATCGGCGAGATCGCGAACCGGGTCAGGGCGAGGTCGTCGGCCGAGAAGGCCAATTCGGACAGCATGACCGCTCCCTTTACATTCAGCTCTGGCTTAATCAATGGCTGCGAGTGTACGTCACACGCAGGATCCTGCTCATGCTCTCCACCTTCGGCGGGTTGCCGCGCACTGCCTGGATCGTCTTCGCCGGAACAGCCGTGAACCGGCTCGGTTACGTGGTCACCCCCTTCCTCGTCTTCTACCTAGGGTCACGCGGCGTGAGCACAACGCAGGTCCCTTACGTGCTAGGGGCCTTGGGTGCGGGCAACCTGATCGGCCCGCTGCTGGGCGGGCTGTTCGCCGACCGGTGGGGCCGACGTCCCACCATGCTGGTCGGTCTGGTCGGCACCGCTCTCGCGCAGGGCATGCTCTTCGCCGCACCGAACGTGATCACGCTGGCGATCGCGGCCGTGCTGCTCAGCGGAGCCGGCACCATGGTCGGCCCGGCCGCAAGCGCCCTGCTGACCGACGTGGTGCCGGCCGATTGGCATCGTAGGGCGTTCTCGCTCACCCACTGGGCGGTCAATATCGGCACCGCCGTGGCCGGCATCCTCGGGGGTTTCCTGGCCACGCGCGGCTATTGGCTCTTGTTCGCCGTGGACGCGGCCACGTCGCTGGCGTTCGCCCTCATCGTGGCCATGCTGCTGCCAGGTGAGCGCCGTGGCGTCAAGGCCGCCGGATCACCTGACGGGATGGGCTATGGGGTGGTGTTTCGCGACCCGCTGATGCGCGCGGTGCTCCCGCTGTTCGGCGTCGCGCTTGTGATCTACTCGCTGACCGAGGTCTGTTTGCCGCTGGCCATCCGTGACGACGGCCTCTCGCCAACGACGCTCGGTCTCATGGCGACCCTCAACGCGGCGTTAGTGGTGATTCTGCAGCCGGTCGCCACCCACGTCCTGGCCCGCTTCCGGCAGATACCGGTCTATGTGAGCGCCAGCATGTTGATCGCGATCGGCGTTGCGCTGACCGGCGTCGCGCACGACGTGTGGTCGTTCGCAGCGACGGTCGTGTGCTGGTCGATCGGTGAGGCAATGATCGGAGGCGTCCCCGGCTCGATCGTCGCGAGCCTCGCTCCCCAGGACGCACGAGGCCGCTATCAGGGCAGTTTCCAGTGGAGCTGGGGGATCGCGCGATTCGTCGCGCTGGCCGCTGGCACCGCCGTCTACGCTGACGTGAGTCCCGCCGCGGTGTGGTGGTTCAGTGCCATCGCGGGCGTCGCCGCGGCACTTGGTGTCGGTGCGCTGGCCCCAGCGATCGCCCGCCGCACGGCCACCCCCGAACGGGTGCCTACGGCGGAGCGCACGGTGGCGGCGGTCGGCTAGGACCGAAATGGGCTCGTCCGGCGATGTCACGAGCGGCAACCGTCAACGCTCGGGCGTCCAGACTGTCGGAGGGTCCGGGCACGATCCTCGCGTGGCCGTATGGACGTTGAGCAAGCTGGAGCTGGTAGTGCGCGACGCGTGGGGGCCGGATACATGCGACGTTGCGGATGTCGACGATTGGTGCCCCGACAATCCTGCTCGCGGCCAGTGCGGTGTCACCGCCTTGGTCGTGAGGGAACTCATCGGTGGCGATGTCATACGGGCCGACGTCCACCGAGGCAACGAGCGCGTCGGCGGTCACTACTGGAATCGGCTGTCCGGCGGCGCGGACGTAGATCTGACGCGGGAGCAGTTCGATGACGCCGAGGTCGTCGGCTCCGGTTGGATCGTCGATGTGCCGCCCGGGCCGCCTCGTCGCTGCCGCGAGCAGTACGAACTGTTTCGCGGTCGCGTTCTCGCCGCGCTCGGCATCACCATGCCAGAGGCTCAAGCCGTAAAACGGAGTCCCTCCATCGGGGAGGATTGAAACCTCGGGTGCGTGCAGAATGTCGTCGTGGACACTACGGGGCCGGCGCAACCGACCGGCGCCGGTTGCCGGAACTGAGGTCACTGAACAGCGGTACACGAGAACACCGATGAGTGACCAAAATGCGAATGCGGCAGGATCACCGTCATGGGTCAGCCCAGCCGACGCCGAGATGATCATCACTGCGAAGATTGACGAGGACTTCGTCCGTGCGGTCATGGTTCCCCGCCTCGGCGCGGCGACGGCCCGATTCGGCCGTACAACCGCCACCCGGCTTGCTGCCTTGCCCGAGCATCCCGCCTACAACAAGGCCCGGGGCTTCAACAATGACGACATCGACCACCTGGAGGCGATCTGCTCGTTCTTCACCGACGCGGCCGTACCGCCACTCATCGAGGTCTGGGCAGGCGATGCGTCGGCGACTCTGGGCCGGCGACTGGCCCGCGTCGGGTTCTATGCCGCCGAGATGAACGTCACCCTGCAAGCACGACCGAGTCGGTCCGTCTCGACAGCCGCTCCGGAGCCTGCCATCGAGATACGTGAGGTCGCGCCGAGCGATGACGATGTCTACCTCGACACCCTCTTTGACGGGTACGGGCTGAGCACGAACGTGGCATCACCACAACGGACGATGATGGCAATCGAACACCGATCGCCGCACCTACGCCGATACCTGGCCTATCTTGACGGCCAACCGGCCGCAGCAGCAGCGCTCTACACGACGGAGCACGCGAGCTATTTCGCCGGCGCTGCCACGCTCCCCACCGCGCGCAACCGGGGCTGTCAAAGCGCCCTGATCCGGCGACGCCTTACTGACGCTCCCGCGCACCAGATAACGGTGACGACCGCATTCGGTTCACCCAGCCAAGCAAACCTGCAACGCCTGGGCTTCAGCATCGCCCATACCCGTACCCTCTGGCGCCCCCTGATGAAAACCGAGCGACCATCGTCGCCTTCCCATCTGCCCTGACAACGCGGCATCGGTCCCGTCGATCTGGGTGCTGCGCGGCGTGGTCGCTCTCTCGGCACCGAGCCGGTTGTGGGTCGGGACGTGTCGCCACTGGTGTCGGCAAGTGAGATCATCGGTGGCACGCACGTGACGCAGGCGCGCCCGAACGGGGAGAGATCAGGAGAGACGCCGTGCCGGTAGGTCCAGACCCCGTCGAAAGCGCCCTACGCCGACACGCACCACTACTCGACGCCTACCTGACCGCGCTCGACAGCCGACGCCGGCCTTTCACGATCCCTGGCCACAAACACCGGGCGACGGTCGGGCGAGTGACTCTTGGCGACGTCCCGTTGTACGGCGGCCTCGACACCGTCAAGCAGCAGCGCGGCACGCTGGCCCACGCCGAACGTCTGGCCGCCCGGTTGTGGAAAGCGGACTTCGCCAGATTCTCCGTCGGCGGCTCGACGCACGGCAACCAAGCGTTCGCCCTCGCCGTCGGCCGACCGGGCGACCGGGTCGTCGTGCCTCGCACGCTGCACCGCTCGCTTCTGCTCGGCCTCGTCCTTGCCGACCTCGTACCGGTGTGGCTGCCGGCACGGGTCGACTCCTCGGTGGCGCTACCGCTGGCTCCGACGCCCGATGATGTCCGGCAGGCGCTCGCGTCGCATGGCGACGTGTGCGCCGTGTTCATTGGCGACCCGACCTACATCGGCACGACCGGCGATGTCGCCGGCGTCGCGGAGGCGGCACACGCGGCCGGTAAACCGCTTATTGTCGACGCGGCCTGGGCCGCACACTTCGGATT
>DATCXD010000356.1:0-5403 GCA_036566005.1 Micromonosporaceae bacterium
AAGCCGGGCCCGTCGCGGATCGGTTCGTTCGATCACGGCCCGACCGAACTGCCGGAACCGGTCGCTCTGCTCGGTTTCGACGAGCGCGGCCGGCACAAGCAGGCCGACGAGTACGCCAGCGAGCGTCGGATGCACGCCGGACGCGGTCACGGCGATCCACAGAGCGATCCCGGTCAGCACGTAGGGCCACAGTCGCCACACTCGGGCCCAGCGTAGCCCGGCGATCACGAGGACGAGGACGGCGGCGGCGATCAGCGCACCCATGTGTACGTGCTTCGTGTAGAACAGCGCCATGACGGTGATGGCACCGATGTCGTCGACGATCGCGAGTGTCAGCAGGAACAGTCGCAGCTGGTCGGGGCAGCGTGGACCGAACAGCGCGAGGATCCCGATCAGGAACGCCGTGTCGGTGGACATCGGAATGCCCCATCCGTGCGCCGCCAGCCCATTGTGCTCGAACGCGAAATAGATCAGCGCCGGCAGCGCGAGTCCGCCGATCGCTCCACTGGCCGGCACGGCCAGGCGGCGCATGTCGCGTAGATCACCGACGGTCGCCTCGCGGCTGATCTCCAGCCCGACGACGAGGAAGAAGATCGCCATCGCGCCGTCGTTGACCCAGTCCCGGACGTCGATTGTCCAGGACCAATCGCCCACGGTGAATGAGGTACTCGTGGTCCAGAAATTCTCGTACCCGGTGCTGGAGATGTTCGCCCAAATGAGCGCGGCGACCGCCGCGACCAGCAGCAGCGCGGCGCCGCCGGCCTCATTGGCGAGGAACTGCCGCAGCGTCGCCGGCAGATAGGGAAGGGGCACGCTGACGCGGGCGGCCGGGCCGGGCCGAACGCGCCGGGGCAGCACGCTCTGACTGCTCACGTTCCCTCCCGCGACACATCCGGCGGCCGATCACCGCGAGCGACGTTTCGTCCGACCGTGATCGGTAGTCTTCCACGGCCCGTGGCAGGTCGTCGGTGGTGCCGAGAACTTCCCACGTCCGGCGCGTCAGCACCGCCCGGAACCGACTGTGCGGGGCAGGTGTAATCGCGCGCACGGTTGGGCATCGATAGGAACGTCCGTCACGTAGCCACTTGAAGGGCGGTTCATGTCATGGCGGGATGGAAGCGCCGCCGTCGGGGGCATCCGAGACGACGCCGGTCCGGGACGCTCGGACCAGCGCTTTTCCTGATCTTCCTGGCCGGTATCGTGTTGTTCGCGCTTGGCTATGCACATCTGCACGACGGTACGATCAAGCACGCCAGCGACATCATGATCGTCGGCATCTGCCTCATCGTGCTGGCGCCGATCACCTACGTCGTCCGCGGTGGTCGCCGGGCGACCTAGCCGTCCGCATCGACATCTGGACGCCACTTCGCGGCCGTCGTTACGATCCTGCTGCCGTCGGTGCCACGGCGGGTGCGGGGTCGACGAGGGCTCGGAGGTGTCCGCCGTGCGGGTCGTGCGAATCGCCATCACCGTTGCGGTCGCGGTGGCACTCGCCGGCGTCAGCGCCGCCTGCTCCAGCCCTTCCACGGGTACGGCGACGGCCAGCCCGCACCCGGTGATCCGCGTGCCGGCGCCGACAACGGTCAACGTCCCGTCGCCCGGGCCAACGCTGGGCCTTCCCGGGCAGCCGACCGTACCGACCATTGCTGTGCCTCCGGCCGTCCCGCCCGCGCCGCCGCCTATCGCGACGCCGACGGCGGCACCGTCGCTGTCGAAAGTGGTGCTTGGCTCAAGCGGCTTCGGCGCCCTGAAGCTCGGTATGACGGCAGCTCAGGCGCGGGCCACGCATCTGGTCGGTACGGCGTCACTCGCACCGGGTCAGACCTGCCCGACCGGCCGTCTGCTCGCGGCGCCGAGCGGCGGCGCGCCGTCATTGTTCTACTCTCCATCGCTCGGCCTCGTCGCGATCTACGCCTATCCCGGAATCACGACTCCGGCCGGGGTCAAGGTCGGCAGCACCCTCGCTCAGTTGCAGCGGGCCTACCCGACCTGGCGCGGTCTGCAGGGCGACGAGGGTGTCGGTTACGTCGCGGCGCCGGGCAGCACGACCAGCGAATACCGGATCGCGGTGTCCAATGGTCACGTGATCGAACTCGCCATCCAGCTGGACAACGAGGACTGCTACGAGTAGCGGGGGCTTGCTTCGGATGGTCTCTCAGCGATCTTGTAACGCTGAGCAGGTCTCCGTAGCCAGATAACGTGCTCAGCGTTACAAGATCCAGAAATAACGGGCCCGAGGCAGATGCCCCGAGCCCGCTTGTCGATCGGATCAGGCGTTGTCGGCCTTGCCGACGCCGACCGGGCAACTCATCCCGTTGGGGCCGATGTTGCAGTAGCCGCCCGGGTTCTTGTGCAGGTACTGCTGGTGATACCCCTCCGCGTAGTAGAAGTCGCGGAGCGGCGCGATCTCGGTGGTGATCTCGCCGTACCCGGCCTTCTCGACGACTGGCGCAAACGCGGCCCGCGACGTCTCGGCCGTGGCTGCCTGCGACGGCGAGGTGGTGAAGATCGCCGAGCGGTACTGCGTGCCGACGTCGTTGCCCTGCCGGTTGCCCTGTGTCGGGTCGTGGTTCTCCCAGAACACCTTGAGCAACTGCTCGTAGGAGACGATGGCGGGGTCGTAGACGACCTGTACGGCCTCGGTGTGACCGGTCATGCCGGTGCACGTCTCCTCGTAGGTCGGGTTGGCGGTAAATCCGCCGGCATAGCCGGCGGCGGTCGAGTAGACGCCCGGGATCTGCCAGAACATTCGCTCGGCGCCCCAGAAGCAGCCCATCCCGAAGACGGCAATCTCAGATCCTGCCGGCCACGGACCCTGCTGCGGCGTCCCGAGCACGGCGTGCGTCGGTGGCACGTTCAGCGGGGTCGTCCGGCCCGGCAACGCCTGGTCGGCGGTCGGCATAGCAGGTGCGGTACGGCGCAGAAACACGGTGCGCTCCCTCATATCTGTCACATGGCTGGGCTGTTCAGCCCGGCGTCTGACTCAACCATCGTCGCCCATCGGGTGTTCCGTCGCGGCAGGCGTGGCGAGCGTCGTAAGACTTCTTAACGGCCGTTTGCCTAACGGCCGTTTTGCGACCGTCCGTTGATGGCTCACGCACGGGCAGCTTCATGATCCGTGATCTTGCAGGGCAGAGGGCCTGATCTTGAACGTGACAGGCTTCTGGGATTGCAAGGTCACGGATCATGAAACCGCAAAACGCTAGAAGGTGTACGCGGTGGGGCTTCCCAGGCCGCGAAGATCCGCATCGGCTACGGTGCGCCGATGGTGTCGTCTGTCCGTTTGTACTGCCTCCGGCACGGCGAATCGGCGAATGTGCTGGCCGGTGCGGCAGGCGCGCTCCCGCTGGCACCGCTGAACGACCGGGGACGTGAGCAGGCGTCAGCGGCGGCGACAGGTCTTGCCACCGAGCGGGTGGCCGGCATCTACGCGAGTTCGGCACTGCGCGCCCAGGAGACAGCCGAGATCATTGCCACGGCCCTCGGGCTGCGGCCGACGATCACCGCAGATCTGGCCGAGGCGAGCGTGGGCACCCTCGAAGGCGCGACCGACGCCACGACCCGGGACTTGACGGCCGATGTACTGCGGTCCTGGGTCGTCGACGGCGATCTCGATCCGCGGGTCGCCGATGGCGAGGACGGTCACACCGTCGTAGCTCGCATGACGCGGGCGCTCGATGCGATCGCCGACGCCCATCCTGGTGGGACCGCCGTCGTGGTCGGCCACGTCGCGAGCCTCACCGCCGCGCTCGCCACGATCTGCCACCTGGGTACGCAGGTCTGGGGCACGCCGCTGCCGCACGCCGTGCCGTTCCTGGTCGTACGGACTCCGGACGGTTGGCGCTGCCCGTCGTGGCCAGCCCGTCGCTCGGCGACCGGACCCAGCTAGGCGGCGTCGAAGTCGGCTCGGGTGAACAGCGCGTGCAGGCAGATCCCGACCGCGGACAGCGCAGCCGCGCCACCCTCCGCACGATCGATCACGCAGACCGCTGCGTCGACCTTCGCCCCGAGCGCCCGAAGGTCTTCGGCAGAGACGGCGATCTGGCCGCCCGAGGTGACCACGTCCTCGACCACGAGCACCTGCCGCCCCGAAACCTCGGCCCCTTCGGCTAGGCGCGCGGTGCCGTACGGCTTGGTTTGCTTGCGCACGAACGCGCAGGGCAGACCGGTGTGCCGCCCGAGCGCGGTCACGACGGCGATCCCGCCCAGCTCCAGACCGGCGAGCACCTCGGTGCCCGGTGGCACCAGGGTGGCCAGCCGACCGGCGATCGTGTCGAGCAGCGCCGGATCCGCTTCGAACTGGTACTTGTCGAAATACTCCGTCGTCGTGCGCCCGGATCGCGGGACAAAATCGCCTCGCACCGGGCTTACGTCACTGACCTGTCGAGCGAGCCCGCTCATGTGCTCACCGCCGCCCGGATCCGGGCCGCGACCTCGGCCGCCGCCTCATCCGATGGGTACGGCGTCCGGGGCCAGAAGAAGCCACGCAACCCGTCCTTGCGCCGGCGCGGGACGACGTGGGTGTGCAAGTGTGCGACGCTCTGGCTGACCTTGTTGTTGATGGCGACGAACGTACCGTCGGCTTCGAGCCCGACCTCGACGGCGCGGGCGATGCGCTGGACCAGCGAGAAGTAGCCGGGCAGCAGCGCGGCCGGCAGATCGCTCAGTGTCTCGACGTGCTCGCGCGGCACGACGAGCGTGTGGCCCGGAAACACCGGCCGCTTGTCGAGGAAGGCGACGCCATCCGGCGTGTCGGCGACGATGTTCGCGGGCAGTTCGCCGGCGATGATGGCAGAGAAGACACACGGGTTCACAGCACCCGACCCTATCCGCCGTCCCAGACACCCGCCGCCCGGCCAAGATCGCCGTGCCGAGATTGTCGTGCCCCGGTGCCCCGGTTCAAGATCACCCATCTTGTGGCACGCAGACGAGCGAGCGTGGCTGGCGGCGCTACGCTGTGCCGGTGACGAACAGCCCAGCCGCTCACGGCTTCGAGACACTCGCCATCCACGCAGGTCAGGAGCCCGATCCGCGCACCGGTGCGGTGGTGACACCGATCTTCCAGACGTCGACGTACGCCCAGGACGCGGTCGGCGCGCCCCGTCTCGGGTACGAATACAGCCGCACGGCGAACCCAACCCGTGACGCGCTCCACGAGTGCCTGGCCGCGCTGGAGTCGGGCCGCCGTGGCCTCGCCTTCGCCAGTGGTCTCGCGGCCGAGGACACCCTCCTGCGTACGGTCTGCCAGCCCGGCGACCACGTGGTCATCCCCAATGATGCGTACGGCGGCACATTCCGGCTGTTCTCGAAGGTGGCCGAGCGCTGGGGCCTGCAGTGGACGGCGGCGCCGGTGAGCGATCCCGACGAGGTGCGCAAAGCGATCCGGCCGAACACTCGCATCGT
>DATCXD010000360.1:0-10541 GCA_036566005.1 Micromonosporaceae bacterium
GCCGGTGATCCGCCACGTGCCGCCGAACTCGAACACGCGGCCGGCGCCGGGTAGCGGGCGCGGCGCTGGGCGTCGATGCAGGTGAGGGCCAAGAGGACCAACCCAAATGCCACCCGCCGTACGGCAGGATGAGGCTCATGAAGAGCGAAGTCATCAGCGTCCGGACCGGCTCACGCCCGACCGTGCGCGACGTGACCGGCGAGGCGAACTCCTTCCTAGCCGACGCGGCCGGCGGCGGCGACGGTCTGCTGCACGTCTTCGTCCCGCACGCGACGGCCGGCGTCGCGATCATCGAGACCGGCGCGGGCTCCGACGACGATCTGGTCGCCGCACTCGACACCATGCTGCCGGCCGACGATCGGTGGCGGCACCGACACGGGTCACCGGGGCATGGTCGCGATCACGTGGTTCCGGCATTCGTCGCACCGTACGCGACGCTTCCGGTGCTGCACGGCCGCCTCGTCCTCGGCACGTGGCAGTCGATCTGCCTGGTCGATCCCAACGGCGACAACGCCGTACGGCAGATTCGCTTCTCGTTCCTGGCCGGTTGAGTCGTCGGGCCGGCGGCGTGCGGTCGGCGCGCGTCACCCGGTCTCGGCGGCGATCGTCGTGTCATCGCCGTGGCCGGTGTGCACCTGCGTCGACGACGGCAACGTGAACAGGCGACGGCTGATGGAGTCGACGATCGTCGCATGGTCGGAGAACGACCGTCCGGTCGCGCCCGGGCCGCCCTGGAACAACGTGTCACCGGTGAATACGCAGCCGAGATCCTCAGACCGATAGCAGACGCTGCCCCAGGTGTGCCCCGGCGTGTGGAGCGCGCGCAGCGTCGTGCCGGCCACCGGGAACTGATCTCCCTCGGATATCCAGGCATCGGGATCGTGATCCGGGTGCGTCATCGCCCACAATTCGCGATCGTCCGGATGCAACCAGATCGGCGCGTCCGTTGCCGTCGACAGCGCGACGGCCGCATTCACATGGTCGTTGTGGGCGTGCGTACAGAGGATCCCCACCAGCCGCCGACCACCGATCGCGGCGAGGATCGCATCGACGTCGTGTGGCGCGTCCAGGACCACGCATTCGCTGTCGTCGCCGACGATCCACACGTTGTTGTCGACCGCCCAGTCGCCGCCATCGAGGGAGAACGTACCCGAGGTAACGATCTTGTCGATGCGGACCGTCACAGCACCACCACCGAGCGCAGCACGTCGCCGCGCTTCATCGAGTCGAACGCCGCTTCGACGTCGCCGATTCCGATCTTTTCGCTGACGAACTTTTCCAGCGGCAGGCGACCCTGCAGGTAGAGGTCGATGAGCATGGGAAAGTCGCGTTCCGGCAGGCAATCGCCATACCAGGATGATGTGAGGCGGCCGCCGCGACCGAACACGTCGAGCAAAGGGATATCGAGCATCATGTCCGGCGTCGGTACGCCGACCAGCACGACCGTCCCGGCGAGATCGCGCCCGTAGAACGCCTGCTTCCACGTCTCGGGTCGGCCGACCGCGTCAATGACGACGTCGGCGCCGAAACCGCCGGTCAGGGACTGGATCGCGACGATCGGATCGTTGGACGTCGAGTTGACCGTGTGTGTCGCGCCGAGTTCCGTCGCGAGCGCAAGCTTGCGATCGTCGATGTCGATGGCGATGATCCGGGCCGCGCCGGCGAGGCGGGCACCGGCGATGGCCGCACCGCCGACGCCACCGCAGCCGATGACCGCGACCGTGTCGCCGCGGCCAACCTCACCGGTGTTGATCGCGGCGCCCAGGCCGGCCATCACCCCGCAACCCAGCAGACCGGCCACCTCCGGTGGCGCCGCCGGGTCGACCAACGTGGCCTGGCCCTCCGCGACGAGCGTCGTCTCAACGAACGCACCGATGCCGAGTGCCGGCGACAGTTCGGTGCCGTCCTCGAGCGTCATCTTCTGCGCCGCGTTGTGCGTGGCAAAGCAGTGCCATGGCCGGCCACGTTTGCAGGCACGACATTGACCGCAGACGGCCCGCCAGTTCAACACGACAAAGTCGCCGACGGAGACGCGAGTGACGCCGGCGCCGATCTCCGCGACGGTGCCGGCCGCCTCATGGCCGAGCAGGAACGGGAAGTCGTCGTTGATCCCGCCCTCGCGATAGTGCAGGTCGGTGTGGCAGACGCCGCAGGCCTTGATGTCCACGAGGACTTCGCCCGGGCCGGGATCAGGCACGGTGATCGTGCGCATCTCGACCGGTGCGCCCTTGCTCATCGAGACCACACCCTGCACCTGACGACTCACGGCAACTCCTCAACGACTTCACGGGCAACAGTTGCATTGGCGATACTCGCCATTCTCGTCGCCGGCGCGATGCTCCGCATCGGCGACACCCGAATCATGTCCGGTAACGCGATTCGGTTCGCACGCCGGCATCGCGTACGTGCCGGACACGCACGCCACGTCACTGTTCCGGTTACCCGTGCGGGACCTGGGACTGCGGCGTACGAGCGAATGCGCTGGTCACCGGCGTTCGTGACCGGTGGCGCGCTGGCGTTCGACGGCTGGGCGCCGCCTAGCAAGACGCGGCGCCGTCGGGTGACGGCGCCGCGCGTGCCAACTCGCTCGCTAAGACCGGCTCAGATCACGGGATCAGCGGCGGGTACGACGGGTCGAAGAGGTTGTTGTCCTTCAGATAGCCGTACAGCGGCGTCGTGTCGGGGTAGTGGCCCCACTGGTGGTCGCCGGCGATCTGGCCCGGACCGGCGAGCGGCGCTCCGAGCAACTGGCGCTGCACCGGCGTGAACTCGGCGAACTGCCCGTTGATGTAGAGCGCGTTGTTCTCGTCACGGCCGTACGACCAGCGGTGCGAGTATGCGAAGAACATGCCCTTGCGCGTGATGTCGGAGTAGTTGTTCGTCCGGGCGTGCCACAGCCGGCGGTCGAAGAACACCACGTCGCCCGGGCTCGCGCAGACCTCGATCGAGCCCGCCGGTTCGGGCCAGACCACATCCCGGCGAGGCGGTCCGTCGATCCGGTTGATGAGGTGACTTCCCGGCACGACCTTGAAATTGCCACGGCCCGTCTCGGAGACGTCGGAGAGCCAGTAGGCGAGTTTGACCGACAGCCGGGGTCGCGGGTCAGTCTCCAGTTCGCGATTCTGGCGGCCACCGTCCTGATGCCACTCGTAGAAGTACGGCTTCGGCGCCACGATCTTCGGATGAACGTCCAAGTGGGAGTGGTAGATGTGGATGTTCCAGCCGAGGACCGACCAGATGAACGGGAAGGTGGCCGGATGGTCGATGAGGTTGACCGACGCCGGGCAGTTCGCCACCGCGCCGAGCGTGTGCATCGATGCGCTGGGGGCGATCTTGCCGGCGGCCACCTCCGCCTCGTAGACCTCGTCCAACGCGTTGGCGTAGTAGTCGACTTCATCCGGGGTGAGCGCGCCCTTGATCACGAGGTAACCGTCGCGCTCGAATTGCTCACGCAACTCGGCCGACGGGGCACTGGTGCCGGTTTTGGTGGCGGTCGGTGCGGTTATGGTCATGGGAACCCCTGATTGGGTGTCTGATGTGGTTCACGCTCTTTTGCGACAATATTCGATTAACGGACGCTAAGCGTAGAAAGTCGCATTTACGAAGCAAGCGAAACCGGTCAAGCGGCCCGCGGACCGGTAGCAGGGCCAACGTCGTTGGTGGCCGCGG
The DNA here is from genome assembly GCA_036566005.1 of Micromonosporaceae bacterium. Classification (GTDB taxonomy): domain Bacteria; phylum Actinomycetota; class Actinomycetes; order Mycobacteriales; family Micromonosporaceae; genus DASQPR01. The sequence goes on from DATCXD010000360.1 coordinate 3,670, forward strand.
ACCGCCAACTGCGGACCCTCGACGGCGGCCCAACCCTTGAAGTGCGGATTCACAACGCACAGCTGCGTGAGCGACCCGCGGCTGCCGTGAGCGACCCACAGCTGCCGTGAACGGCTCACTCGGTTGCCATCTGTCCGATTGCCGACAGAGACCAGGGGACTACGACCGAAATAGCGTCTTGCGGGCCGCGGAAGGTCGTGTCGACGGCCGCGGGCCCGACTCGGCGATTACTCGCTGAGAGGGTTCTCGCCCCGTACGGCGCGTTATCGCTCGATCGTGTCGTTGAACGAGATGATGTCCCGCCCGCCTTGATCGGGTTCCGGCTCGAACTCGCTGTGGTCCCAATCCGGTCTGGGCGCACTGTCCACAGCGGCGATCACGCGGTCCACCGCGGCCCGGAACCGCTCGAAGGGCAATTGGTCGTCGGCACCCAGCAAGTGCTGCTTGAGCTTGCGGCGCTGCTCGACCAGGTGGTCCGAGCCGGCACCCACGTTCGTGATGATCTTGGACAGCGCAACGCAGTTGGGATCAAGGAGCTCAGCAGCGGCGGCCGTGGGATACCGGTTGCGGAAGACGTCATGGTCCAGCGCTGCCGAATTCGTCACCACGTACGGCTTCTCGCTGTAGAGATAGTCGGCGACCACACTGGAAATGTCGGTCACGAGCAGGTCGGTGTGGTTGAAGCAGTCGAACAGCGTCGGCAGTGCGTCGGTCACCACGCGGTGCGTCCACTCCGGGCGCGAGGCCCAATACAACGTCGACCATTGCTCGGTGAGCTCGCTGGCCCGGCGTACTCCATCGACATGCGTGCCGGCGGAGTCTCGGGCGATCATCGCCTCGTCGGCGTCCGCGTCGCCGGTAACGGCGACGATCGCCGCCCGTACGGACGCGAGCTGCGCATCCGCGGCCGCGTTGTTGTTGCCGGCGCCGGCAGTGGTGCCACCCTTGACCATCGGGTCGGCCGGCGTCGTTGAGCGACCGGCCGCCCGTGCCGCGTTGGCTTTGTCGATCATGGCGATGATCGCTTGGTTTTCCGCTGACGCGGCGGCCGATCGTCGGCCGGTCAGCGGATGCGGTTTGTAAATCAGACGCACCGCGTCGGGGTGCTCGAGAATGGACGCGACGATTGCCCGACCCATCGTCATGAGCGACGTGTTGAGCGGGTCGTCGGTCCAGCCTTCCCAGGTCGGGGCGTACAACACGGTGATCGGTTCGTCGGTCCTGCGCTGGCCGCGCTCGATCGGTGCCAGCTGCGGTCGGCCGACCTCGAACACGTCCCGGTCGTCGACGCCGATCATGGCTCGGGCGAAGCGTTCGCGACCGGCCGGTCCGGCCACCCAGACCTCGTCGTACACCTTGCAGAACGGGTTGATGCTCGCGACCTTGTCGCTGTCACCGTGCCCGATGAACACGTGGGCCATGCCCGGCAGGCGCAGGAAGTGGATGTTCTTGCCGGTGTTGGCGGCGTAGAGCGCCACCCGAACGGTCGGCATGTCGAGGTCCATCAGGTCGACCGCGCCAGGAACGCAAAACACCGGGAGCGAGGTGGGAGCGAGCTGGTCGAGGATCGCCCGCTCGCGCAGGATGATCAGCACCCGCTGGTCCAGCTGAGCGGCCACCTCGAGCCACATGTTGATCTGGTACGTCGAGGTCCCGCCGCCGCTGAAGTAGATGGCGACCTCTGGGGCGTACCCGGCGATCTGCTTCTTGACGACCGACGTGACCCGGAGCCGGCTCGGCATCCGGCGCGCGGCGAGCGCATGAGTGCCGGCCACGGCGACGATTCCGACGCCGACGACGGCGCCCACCAGCGCCCCGACCACGATCGGCACCGCCGAGTCGGTCGCCGCCGAGACGATCACGCCGATCAGCGGCGCCACCGCCAGGTAGGACATCGTATGAGCATCGATCCGTTCGACCGGCCCGATCGTACGGTCCGGTATGCGCAGCGCGGAGATGTCCAGGTTGCGGGTGACCATGTGCATCCGGCGGCGGGCCGGCACCACGATGCCGATCAGTTCCTTACTGGCGCGGGCCGCCTCGATGGCGAACATGAACGACGCAACGAGCACGATGTCGACCGTGCGATGGAACGCGACCGCGGTGAGGAGCACGATTCCGAAGCTCCGCGCCGCGCCACGGACCGCCCGACCGGCGTCGGCGAGCCGCAGGACGCCGTACGCGAGCGGAGCGCGACGAGTGAACAACGCCTCGACGGGGAAGCTCGCGAGGCCGAGGACCGCGAATGCCCATCGCCAGTCGAACGCCGCCGCGAGCAGGGCCGCCGGATACACGAGCAGGGTGACACCGTAGACCGATTGACGAGACCGATTGCCGATCTGTGGCATCAACGCGAGCCCTTCACGTCAGTGGTGTGGTAGCGGAGGTGGGTTGGCTATGCGCGCACGACGGCACCCTGTACGGCTTCCTGCCGGCGAATGTCGAAAACGTGACCAGTCAGGCCGGACACCAGCACATCGAGCGATGCCTGCGCGACGGCCCCCGACGACAGCAACGACGAGGGCGGCTCGTCGCCGAACGCGCGGGTTCGCATCGGCGTACCGGTGCGCTCGGGGTTCATGCAGTTGACCCGCACACCCATCGGCGACCACTCGTCGGCCAGCGCCTGGACCAGATTGACGACGGCGGCCTTGCACGCCGAATACAGCGCATAGTTTGCCCGGCCACGGGTGTACGAGCTGGATGTGTAGAGGAGCAACTGGCCCTTGGTCCGGGCCAGGTAGTCGACGCTCGCCTGGGCGATGTTGACCGGCGCCAGGAAGTTCACCCCGATCGCCTCGTCCACGTTCTCCGGCGGAGCATCGGCCAACGGCCCGGTGTGCAGGACGCCGGCCGTCACCACGACATAGTCGATGCGGCCGGTCTGCCTATGCGCCTCTGCCAGCGCAGCCCGTACGTGTTCGGGATCCTCGACGTGCGTGCCGGTCTGGGTGCGGCTGAACGAGAGCACATCCGCCCCGAACGACGTTGCCAACGCGACGAGATCGGCGCCGATGCCCGAGCCACCACCGAACACCACCATCGTGCGACCGCGCAGTTCGTCGGCGTACTCGTGCTCGGACCGGCGCGCGGGAGCCGACTGCGTCGCGAGTTGGAACAGTTTGTCGACGATGAATACGTCCACCGGATGGGTGATCTTCATGTTGTCGGAGCTGCCCTCGATCACCTTGATCGGAACGTCGGGCAGGTACCGGTGGACCACGCCGCAGTCATCGGTGGCGACGAAATCCGGATCGTGGCGGGCCAGTTCGTAGGCCCGGCGGATGGTGCTGAGGTGGAAACCCTGTGGTGTCTGGCCCAGTCGCAGCGACGCCCGCGGCGGTATGCCGCTGATGGTGTCCTCGCCATCGACCGCGATAATCGTGTCCGGCGAAGGGATCGCGACGTCGACGGCCGCGTGGTGTCGCAGCGCGTTGACGCACTCCCGGACGATGCGGTGGCTCAGCAGCGGGCGCACCGCATCGTGGAACAAGACCTTGCACTCGCTGTGATGGATCGCGTCGAGGGCGATCTGCGTCGTCTCGGCGCGCGTGCCGCCGCCCGCGAGCACTGCGGAGACCTTCGTGAATCGGCCGGTCCGCAGCAAGTCCTCGGCCTCGCGTTCGTACCCGGCGGCCATGAGCACCAGGATCTCGTCGACGTCCGGGGCGGCGTCGAGGATGGCCACGGTGTGCTCGAGGACCGTCTTCCCGGCGATCTTGACCAATTGCTTCGGGATATCGAGGCCGAGCCGACTGCCCGTGCCACCGGCGAGCACCACCGCCACCGTCGGTAGGGCGGACGCGTCGGGGCGGTCACTGGGGTCGGCGAGCATGTCGTTTCTCCATACGCTGTGTAACCGGTGGGGCATATTTCCGCGCGGATCGCCCGATCTGGCTGGCGGTGGTTCACCGCCGGCGATCGAGTTGCCGGCACGCTTTCATCATGGCCGCGCGACGCTACGACCGCACGACCACCGCGCGATGTCCGACCCGTGGCGCGCGTTCGCTGAACGCCGGGATTCGCTCGAATGAACGGCGGCGCCAATGGCCCGGTCGATTGTTCACCATTGCGAATCATCTTATTCACTCGGCCCGGGGCAGCGAGTAACCATCCGAACCCTTCGTCGTGTCCGGTGGCATTTGGTGGTCTGTCCGCTGCTTATCGTGATTTGTCCGCTGCGTATAGTGCTCGGCATGAGGGCACTGGTACTCTCCGGCGGCTCGGGAACGCGGCTGCGTCCGATCACCCACACCTCGGCCAAGCAGCTCGTGCCGGTGGCCAACAAGCCGGTGCTCTTCTATGGGCTCGAGGCGATCGCCGCGGCCGGGATCACCGACGTCGGCATCGTCGTCGGGGACACGGCGGAGGAGATCCGGGCGGCCGTCGGCGACGGCTCGATGTTCGGGCTCGCCGTCACGTACATCCCCCAGGACCAGCCGCTCGGGCTCGCGCACGCGGTGTTGATCTCACGCGACTTCCTGGGCGACGACGATTTCGTCATGTATCTGGGCGACAACTTCATCGTGGGCGGGATCAAGGCGCTCGTCGATGAGTTCCGGGCGTCCCGTCCGGCCGCCCAGATCCTGCTCACCCGGGTGCCGAACCCGGGTGATTTCGGTGTCGCCGAGCTGGACGTGACGGGACAGGTCGTGTCGCTGGAGGAGAAGCCTCCGGCACCCAAGAGCGACCTCGCGCTCGTCGGGGTCTATCTCTTCACGGCGGCGGTGCACGAGGCGGTACGCAAGATCCAGCCGTCTAGCCGCGGGGAACTCGAGATCACCCACGCGATCCAATGGCTGATCGACGAGCGGCTCGATGTCCGGTCCACCCGGATAACCGGCTACTGGAAGGACACCGGCAATGTCGCCGACATGCTGGAGGTCAACCGGTCCGTGCTCGAGTTGGTCGACGTGGCCATCGAGGGCACCGTCGATGCCACAACCGAGATTATTGGACGGGTACGGATCGAGCCGGGCGCCCGCGTGACCGGCTCCCGCATTGTCGGCCCGGTCATCATCGGTCGGGACTGCGTCATCGCGGACTCGTACATCGGGCCTTTCACCTCGGTCTCCGAGCAGTGCCGCATCGAGCGCAGCGAGATCGAATTCTCGATCGTGTTGCGCGACTCGTCGATCACCGGCGTACGCCGGATCGAAGCGTCCCTCATCGGCCGTAACGTCGTGGTGACCCCGGCGCCCGCGGTCCCGGCCGCACATCGCCTGGTGCTCGGCGACCACAGCAAGGTGCAGATCTCCTCATGACGTCAAAGCGAATCCTGGTGACAGGGGGCGCCGGATTCATCGGCTCCCATTACGTTCGAACGCTGCTCGGCGCGCACTCGCCGGCCGAAGCCGGGCCGGACGTGTCGATCACGGTGCTCGACAAACTCACCTACGCCGGCAATCCGGCGAATCTCGACCCGGTCCGCGGCAGCGATCGATTCGATTTTGTGCACGGCGACATCTGCGATGCGCAACTGGTCGATCGTCTCGTCGCGACGCACGACGAGGTCGTGCACTTCGCGGCGGAGTCCCACGTCGACCGCTCGATCCGTGGTGCGGACGAGTTCATCCAGACAAACGTCGTCGGGACGCAGACCCTGCTCGAGGCCGCTCTGCGCCACGGTCTCGGCACGTTCGTGCACATCTCGACCGACGAGGTCTACGGCTCGATCGCCGACGGCTCATGGCCGGAGACCGATCCGCTGCGACCGAATTCGCCGTACTCGGCGGCGAAGGCGTCGAGCGACCTCATTGCGCTGGCCTATCACCGTACGCATGGACTCGACGTACGGGTGACCCGCTGCTCGAACAACTACGGCCACCATCACTTCCCGGAGAAGGTCATCCCGCTGTTCATCACGAACCTGCTGGACGGCGGCACCGTGCCGCTCTACGGCGACGGGCTCAACGTCCGCGACTGGTTGCACATCGACGACCATGTCCAGGGGATCGAGCTCGTGCGTCGGGGCGGTCGGGCCGGCGAGGTCTACAACATCGGCGGCGGCACGGAGCTGACCAATCGCGAGCTGACCGACCGGCTGCTCGCGGCCTGCGGCGCCGGCTGGGACAGCGTCGTCTACGTCGACGATCGCTTGGGTCACGACCGGCGGTACTCGGTGGACTGCACGAAGATCCGTACCGAACTCGGCTACGCGCCCCGGACATCGTTCGAGGCGGGGCTGGCCGAGACGGTCGCGTGGTATCGCGACAACCGCTCATGGTGGGAGCCGCTGAAGGCCCGCGCGGCCCTGGTCGGATGACGGCCGCCCGCCCGATCTGGCTCGTTACCGGAGCCGGCGGCATGCTCGGTCAGGACGTGCTGGCCAACCTCACGGCGACCGGCGACGATGCGGTCGGGCTCGACCGGCGGTCTCTGGACATCACCGATCCGGCCCTCGTGCGGTCCGCCCTGCGCCAGCACGGCCCGGACATCGTCGTCAACTGCGCGGCCTGGACCGCGGTCGACGACGCCGAAGAGCACGAGCTGGACGCCTTGGCTATCAATGGCGGCGGCGCCCGCAACCTGGCCGAGGCATGCGCCCGCACGGGGGCGTCGATGCTGCACGTCTCGACCGACTACGTGTTCGCCGGCACCGCCACGATTCCGTACGGCGAGGACGACCCGACCGATCCCCTCAACGCTTACGGCCGCACCAAGTTGGCCGGCGAAATGGCCGTCCGCGCGGCGCTGCCGGACACGGGTTACGTGATCCGGACCGCCTGGCTCTACGGCGCCGGCGGCCCGAACTTTGTCCGTACGATGATCGCGTTGGAACGGACGAAGGAAATCTTTGACGTCGTGGCCGACCAGCGCGGCCAGCCGACGTGGACCGGCGATCTCGCCGCCCACCTCGTACGGCTCGGCCA
>DATCXD010000362.1:0-4637 GCA_036566005.1 Micromonosporaceae bacterium
GGGCGGGGGCGCTCGACATCCTGGTCGCGCTCGTCACGACCGGCATCGAGTTCGGCTTGCTGACAGATGGCTCGCCGAGGGTGACCGTGACCGCGGTGCTGCTGACCGTGCTGTCCGGCGCCATCCTGGCGCTACGCCGCCGCGCACCGCTGCTCGTGGTGGCCGGGACGGTCGTACTCGCCGCGGTCCTCGCGGCCATCGGCGCCTATCCGGGTGGTGCGCCGGTGATGGTCGCGGTCTTTACGATCGCCGAGCGGCGCGAGTGGCGGCTGTCGGTGGCTGCGTTCGTGCCGACGATGGTGGCGATGCAGCTGGGTTCGGTGGCGTCGCCGCCAGTCACGATCGGCGCCTGGGCACTCGGTGCCTATGCGCAGACACGCCGCCGCTACATGGCCGGCCTCGAGGAGCGCGCGGCCGATCTCGAACGCGAGCGCGACCAACTGAGCCAGATCGCCGCGCAGGCCGAGCGCGCGTCGATCGCCCGCGAACTGCATGACATCGTTGCCCACTCGGTGACCGTGATGCTGCTGGGTGTCCGTGGTGCGCGCGATGTCCTGCGCACGTCGCCTGGGGTTGCCGAGGACACACTGCGCGGTGTCGAGACGAGCGCGCAGGAGAGCATCGCGGAGCTGCGCCGGGTGCTCGCCGTGCTGCGCGGCTCGGACCAGATCGCCGATATCCGCCCGCAGCCCGGGTTGGCGCAGCTGGGCGAGTTGATTGACGGCTATCGTACCGCCGGGCTGCGGGTGGAGCTGCGCATCGACGGCGATCAGCGGACCCTGCCCGGCGGCGTCGAGCTGTCGGTCTACCGCATCGTGGAGGAGGCGCTGACTAACGTGCTCAAGCACGCCCGGCCGCACAGCGTCATGGTCGCGCTGCGATTCCACCCCTCCATGCTGGAGGTCCAGATCGACGACGACGGCGCGGCTTCGGTGGTGGCCCCGGCCGACCCTGGGCACGGCATCGTGGGCATGCGCGAGCGCGTCACGGCACTCGGTGGGGTGCTCGAAGCCCAGGCACAGGCCGGCGGCGGCTTCCGGGTCGGTGCTCGGGTGCCGATCGAGGACGCGGCGTGAGCATCCGGATCCTGATCGCCGACGATCAGGAACTGGCCCGAACTGGCCTGCGCCTGGTGCTGCGGTCGTACAACGACCTGGCCGTTGTCGGTGAGGCCGCCGACGGGCAGGAGGCTTGCCACATGGCCGAGCGCCTGCGCCCGGACGTGGTGCTGATGGACATCCGCATGCCGCGGATGGACGGCATCGAGGCCGTCGCCCGGCTGAGCGCGGCGGCCATCGAGCCGCCGCCGCGCGTGCTCATGCTGACCACATTCGACATGGACGAGTACGTCTTTGGCGCGTTGCGCGCGGGCGCCGCCGGCTTCCTACTCAAGGACGCCTCGCGCGAACGGCTGGTCGACGCGATCCGAGTCGTCTACGCGGGTGATGCCCTGCTGTCGCCGTCGATCACCCGCCGGCTGATCGAGGACTTCGCGGCCCGCACCGATCCGATCCGGCCGCCCGAGGTAATCATGGCGATGTTGACGCCGCGCGAGCGCGAGGCGCTCGCCCTGGTCGCCCGGGGGCTGTCGAACATCGAGATGGCACAGCGCCTGTTCGTCACCGAGGCCACCGTGAAGAGTCATGTGAGCAGCGTCCTGGCCAAGCTGGGCCTCCGCGACCGCGTGCAGGCGGTCGTTTTCGCCTACGAGCACGGCCTCGTCGTCCCAGGTAGCCCTGGCTAGCTTGGGCCAGCTTCGCACGATCGAGTGTCGCCACGCCGCCACCGTGTCGCTTCCGCGCGCCGCGAGGTAGCGTCTGGGCCGCTGGACTCTTTGAGGAACTCACCGTCGGTCCGCGCCTCGTCAGTAGCGGTACGTGTCCAAGTGGCCGGTCATGCGTAGCTCCGGACACGGCGTCAGACGGGGGCAAGGGCGCGATGATCGACGGGATACAGAGCACCCGGCTGACCTCATCGGTGTCGAATCGAAGGGAATCAGCGGTGCCACAAGAACTGACGCACGCGCAGGAGGCTCTGGATCGGCTGCACCACCAGATGCAGCATCGAAGGGCGGAGGCAATGGGCTCGACACTGACCGCTGTCGTAGACGTGTCACGTGAGCTGCTCGAACGGGTCGGTGCGCTGGAGGTCCATGCCGTCGACACAAACGAGCGCCTCGATCGGATCGACGGCCGCTTGGACGGGATCGACGGCCGCCTGGACGGGATTGACGTTCGCTTGGACGGGATCGACGTTCGCTTGGATGGGATCGACGGCCGCCTGGATACGCTGAGTTCCCGGTTGGGTCTCGTAGAGGACGAGGTGCGCCACCTGGGCGGTCGCATCGAGTACATGATCGGGCTCGTGGTGCGCGACGAGACGAGAGAGTCGGGCCCGCCCGTGCCGCCCGACGCTCCGCGCAAGGAGAGGGCGCGCCACTAGTAGGACCGCGTTTGTCGCCCGATCATGGCCGACCGGTAGCCGTCGGTGGCGGCGCGGTGATGCCACGCCGCCGCCGGTCCGATGGCCACGTCGGTGCGGGCCGGTAGTCTTGCCGCGATGGACACCGACGGCCTGTTCGCACTCGACGCCCCTGACGTCGGCCCTGCTGGGGCCGCAGGTCGACGGGCGCCGCTGCATTCGGCTTCGCCGGGGGTCGACGCGATCGGCTTCGATGAGGTGCGCGACGATGCCCCGTTGCCGGTGCGGATGCGACCCGCATCCGTCGATGAACTGATCGGGCAGGACCATCTCCTCGCGCCCGGTGCACCACTTCGGCAGCTCGTGGAGAGCACCGCTCCGGTGTCGGTGATCCTGTGGGGACCGCCGGGCACCGGTAAAACGACCATCGCGCACCTCGTCGCGTCGGCGTCCGATCGGCAGTTTGTCGCGCTGTCGGCCCTCAACGCCGGGGTGAAGGACGTCCGCGCGGTCATCGACGCGGCACGCGCCCAGCGCCGCCGGGGCGGGCCGCCGACCGTGCTTTTCATCGACGAGGTGCACCGCTTCTCCAAGACGCAGCAGGACTCGTTGCTCGCCGCGGTCGAGGACCGGACGGTGACGCTGCTCGCCGCGACGACGGAGAACCCATACTTTTCGGTGATTTCGCCGTTGCTTTCCCGATGCGTGCTGCTGACGCTGAAACCGCTCGACGACGACGCGGTCCGCACGTTGGTTCGCCGCGCCACCACGGACCCGCGCGGTCTCGGCGGGACCGTCGCCCTCGATCCCGACGCCGAGGCGCATCTGGTCCGGCTGGCCAGCGGCGACGTACGCAAGGCGTTGACCGCCCTCGAAGCCGCCGCCGCGTCCGCGACCGCCCGGTCCGGCAGCGACAGTTCGGCGATCGTGATCGATCTGGCGACCGCCGAACGGGCGGTCGACGTCGCGGCCGTGCGGTACGACCGTGACGGCGACGAGCACTACGACGTGATCAGCGCGTTCATCAAGAGCATGCGCGGCTCGGACGTGGACGCGTCGCTGCACTACCTCGCGCGCATGTTGGTCGCTGGCGAAGACCCGCGGTTCATTGCGCGACGCCTGGTGATCTTCGCGAGCGAGGATGTCGGCATGGCCGACCCGACCGCGCTGCAGACGGCCACCGCGGCCGCCCACGCGGTCGCGATGATCGGGCTTCCCGAGGCGCAGATCAACCTGGCCCACGCAACGATCCACAACGCGACCGCGCCCAAGTCGAACGCTGTGGTGACCGCGATCGGTGAGGCCTTGGCCGACGTACGCGCCGGCGGGGCCGGTCAAGTGCCGAAGGCTCTACGTGACGCGCATTATCCCGGGGCGAAGGGACTGGGCCACGGGGCCGGCTACCGCTACCCGCACGACGACCCACGCGGCGTGCTCACGCAGCAGTACGCGCCGGACGACATCGTCGACCGCGACTACTATCGGCCGGTCGGACATGGCACCGAGCGAGACATCGCCGACCGGTTGCCCCGCCTTCGTCAGATTGTGCGTGGCACCACATCGGGCACAATCGGAACGGACGATGCGCTCGTCGGCCCGGCCGACGGCGACACGGACACTCGGGACGCATCGCCAGCATCGACGACGACGGCACGGGAGGAGCGGGCATGACACCGCGCGAGCCCGAGCCGTCGGACTTCGACCGGTCGCAGTCGTCCGCCCGACGCGAGCGCCGTGACCGAGACGGCGACGGGCGACCCGGCCACGTTGGCGGCGACGAGCCGACCACCGGTCACCACCGCATCCCGGATGATCTGCGGGACTACGAGGGTTTGTCGCGGACCGGCCGCGCTGACCGGACTCCACCGGCGCCCCGCCGCCGGCGTGGAACGCCCCCGACTCATGGGCTTCCGGTGCCGCCACCGCCCATCACCAAGGAATTCGTGAGCGAGGACGCACCGCGTCCCATCGGCGATCTCCCGTCGGGCGACCCACTCGCCGACAGCCGCCCCGTCAGCGCGGGCGCCGCGGGGCCGGTGCCGGGCCCGCGACATAGCGATCCGGACGACGAGACCGATCGACGGTCGGAGACCGGCCGGCACGGTGCCGCTACGTCAAGCCATCGCGCACCGGACGGTCCGGCCGAACGCTCCGGCCGGTTCGCCTCATTCCACGTGCCGCGGGCATCCGACGCCAATACCGGCGGCGCGCCCGGT
>DATCXD010000373.1:0-14178 GCA_036566005.1 Micromonosporaceae bacterium
CGGAATCGGCCTTAGGTGGCACCGGTCGGGCTACGCCGCGATGGCTGTCCCGCGACTCGTCCGGTCGGGGCGGATTAGCCACACGTAACCCCCGTGGTCATGGCGCAAGGCCCAGGACTGAAGTCAACCTGACCACCCCGAGACCGCGTGGACCGCGGCGATCAGTGCATATGCGACGGTCGAGGGACTACCGCCGGAGAAACACCTGACCCGGCCATGGTAGCCGGTTCGACTGTGGATAGATGTGGTCGCGCGAAGCCTACGGGAAGTCTGGTGACGCGCTGTGCAGCCGCTGTGGGTCCGCGATTCCGTCCACAATGGCCAGCTCAACAAATAGAGATCTAGCAAAGTGCCATATCGCAGACTGACATCTACCGAACAGCGACACCTTAACGCATACTAAGGTCACGGGTCATGACCGCTGCAGGGTCCAAAAGCGTTGGCTGGCAAAGCCGCCAGGCAAACAAACGGCACCCGGCTGCCACCGGGTGCCGTTATGGACCTCCGTCCGCGCGAGGAGGAGGTGTCCACCAAATGCCATCGTTGCTCACGACGATCCTCCTCGCAACAGTCCCGACGAATGTCGGCCCAGTTGGGAGGCAGCGAAGATGGTCATTTTCTACCGGGGCCACACGCTTCTCATCACGAACGATGTTGTCGAGGTGTGGTGGCCGAAGTACCAACGGTTCTCGATCAGGGATCTCTCCGAGCTATACGTGTTCCGCGACGTCGCGGATCCGGTCGTCGCACGAGGAATCGGCGCGTCGGCGGTCATGTTCGTCGCCACGGCGGCGACCTGGCAGTTCATGCAGTCGATGGCGGTTTTGCTGATCGGCGCGTTGATCGTGTTGGCGCCGGGGGTCGTCGGTGCGGCGTGCATCCGTACGCGCCGGCGGCCGTGGGAGTTGCGGGCCACGTACCACGGAGACGACGTGCAGCTCTTCAGTTCGCGAGACTCGCTCGCGTTTGGCCAGGTCAAGCGGGCGCTCGTTCGCGCGATGGAAGCGAACGCCGATCAGAACCATCCTTCGCGGTGATATGTCGGTGATCGACCTAGGCGTACGATCGCTGAACGACAGATGCCTGTCTGCCACCTCGCAGCTTGCCATGTGCGAGGGGCAGGCGGGACTGTCCACCGCTTGCCGTCGGAGTTGCAGGGACATGTCCAACATCGATTCGCCCGCCGTTGCGCGACGTCGAGTGCGTCTCGCGCTCCGTGCCGCCCGGCTAGCCAAGAAGTTGACCCAAAGCCAGGTCGCGCGCGCGATGGACTGGTCCCTGTCCAAGGTCATCCGGATTGAGAAAGGTGAGGTCAACGTCTCGCCCAGCGACCTCAAGGTCCTGCTCGAACACCTTGACGTCACCGACCCCGGGACAGTCGAAGGACTGCTCGACGACGTACGGCTGTCGCGAAGTGAACGCTGGACCGTGTCCACGGACGACCGCGAACACATGACCCCAGCCATGATCGAACTCGTGCAGTTCGAATCTGAAGCAAGCACGGTGCGCTACTACAACCACCTCGTGGTTCCCGGCGTGCTTCAGACGCGGGCCTACGCCGAGGCGATCTTTGCCAATTATCCGACGGACTTCGATCCCGGCACCGTGGAAGCGCGCGTCGCTCTGCGAGAACGGCGCCGTGGGTTGATCTCCCGGAAGAACGGTCCCGAGTACCTCGTCCTGCTAGACGAATCGGTTCTTATGCGGGTCTTAGGCAACTCCCGGGCGATGGCCGAGCAGATCGAACTGCTACTCCGTCTCGTCAGCGAGACCAAGACGCAGATCCGAGTCCTCCCGCTCGCCGGCGTCACTAAGTTGTTCTTCCTCGGGCCGTTCACGATCGTCGATCTTGAGGAAGGGCAGAGCACCCTGTTCTATCGCGAGACCGCGGGCGGCGGAGACGAAGTCGTACACGACCCAGCAGATGTCGAGCGGCACCGTCGAACGTTCGACCAAATGTGGGCGTTGGCCCTTAGCCGAGAGGAAACTGCCGAGACGCTCGCCCGACAGGCGCGCAAGTTTCGAGCGGAAGACGCTTGACGGTCAGCCGTTCTCGAATTCGCCGTTGCGGGCCGCGCGAACAAATTCCGACCACTCGAGCGCGGAAAATCGCAGTTGAGGACCGTCTGGATCGGTCGAATCGCGGATCGCGTAGTCGGCGCCCGACCGGGCAACTTCGACGCACGTGCCAGATTCGCATCGAGTGCTTCGGCGCCACTCTGCGCCAAGCGGCAAGCCGTCCACGGCATACCCTTTCTCTGGATCTTGCCAATTACGGCGCGATCATCCGATGTGTGAGTGTAAGCGGTGCCATCCGGCACGCGCCGGATATTTCCGTATATAACCAGCGACAAGATCAAGCTCTATCTGGGCGTTGGAGCCCCTCTGTACACTGCGTAGCCCTTGACTGAGGTGTGCTACCGGGTGCCACCGAGACGCTTGGTTGGTGGTCCACTATGGACACAAGCCATGATCGTATGGCATTGCGGCCGGCTCCGCGAATCTTGTAGGCATGTTGAGGCGACGAATCGATAACGATCGGGCAGGTGGCCAAGATTAGGAGAACCCAGACGCGGGTTGACCTGGTAGTCCGCGCCGAACCGTTTACAGCCCTCACTACGGCTTGGGCCGTGAGTTCGGCCGACCTTTGGGCGTCTTCACGGCCGGCATATGCAGTTCGGCCCTGATCGCTCGACGCGATTTGGGCTATGTCGGTTCAAGTGACTTGATGATCTTGTCTACCACCAGACGCGGCTTGGTGTCCGCATTGATGTGGATTGTGATCGAGCCTTCGGCCGCGGTCGGCGGGTCCAGCGTGGCGAGTTGGCTGGCGAGCATGTCTGCGTGCATGAAGTGACCGTGTCGCGCGATGAGGCGGCGCAGCAGGAGCTCCTGGTCGACGTCGAGGAAGACAAATCGAACAGCGGCTGCCGGGATAGTCTCGGCCGCCTCGCGCAATACGTCGCGGTATGAAATCCGGAGCGCCGAACACGCGATCACGCAGCTCGAACCCGCGCGCAGACGCTCAGCGATCCATTGTTCGATGGTGTGCAGCCAGGGCCACCGATCGGCGTCGGTCAGCGGGACGCCCGCAGCCATTTTTGCGACATTCTCCGGTGAGTGGAATGCGTCGCCGTCGGCGTATGGCCAATGTAGCCGTTGGGCCAGCTCTTTGCCGACGGTGGATTTACCGCTGCCAGAGACACCCATCACGACCAGCGCAGTAGAGGCCATGCGCCAATGCCTACCACGCGGTGAGGAATCGACCGGCACTGGTCATAGTAAGCGTCGCCGAGCGCCCGCCATTGCGCGCCCGGCTGACGCTTTGGTCAGTCGAAATCGCCGTTGCGCGCGCCAGCGAGAAATGCTGTCCACTCGTCCACAGTGAAGATCAGCACCCGCCCGGCTACGTCCTTGGAGTCGCGAATCGCGACCATGCCATCGAACTGAGCCACTTCCACGCACGCACCCGACTCGCACCGGCTGCTTCTGCGCCACTGGATCGAGCCCTCCGTCGTGTCCATTGTGGTCCTCCGGTCACTCGGCCGAGTTCCAGTGTTACCGAGCGTGCTCGACTTTGTCGATGGAATTGTGCGACGTCAGCACCCTCGTACCGAGGAAGATCTACCAGATCCCGCGTGTTAAGGCAGTTCGGCCGGCCAAATCGAAGCGATCTGGGCCGGGCATCGCCCCGGGTGACTGGCCCTAAGATTCCGTTAGCGTCGATCTCGCCCAGTTGAATGTGGTCTTCGGTGGAGGCTCGGCGGCTAGCCTGGAGGCGGCAAATCACCAGATAGGCCGCATAGCGCGGGCAGATGGTCGTTCCGCGGGGCGGACGGTCGTTCGCCGGGCGGGACTCAACCCTGGAGCGAACTCATGTCGGAGCAGCATGCCGGCACGGATCCGGTGCCAACCGGACCGCCACGCCGGCAGCGGACGGGCTGGCTCCTCGGCGCGCTCGCCGCCACGGTCGCCGTCGGCCTGAGCGTCGCGGCTCTCGTGGTGGCGCTGAACCGCTCGACGCCGAGCGCAACGACAGCGGTCTCGGGCACCCAATCCTGCTCGGCCACTGAGGTTGCCCGTAGCGAACTGCCATCGGTGGTCACGATCCAGGTGTCGGCCGGCGACACCGGCGGCACGGGATCGGGCGAGGTGATCGACACCGACGGCCACATCCTGACGAACAACCATGTGATCGCGGCGGCTGCGACCGGCGGCACGATCACGGTCGTCTTCGCCGACGGCCGTAAGGAGACGGCGAAGCTAGTAGGCCGGGATCCACAGACCGACATCGCTGTCCTCCAAGTCGCCGATCGTGCCGGGCTGAAGCCCATCACGTTCGGATCCTCAGCGGATCTCGAAGTCGGACAGCCCGTGATCGCGCTTGGAGCGCCACTCGGACTGTCGAGTACGGTGACGTCCGGCATCGTCAGCGCGCTCGACCGCAGCGTCAACGTACCGTCCGATGAAGGAACAACCGCCGTCCTGGTCGCGGCGATCCAGACCGACGCCGCGATCAATCCCGGCAATAGCGGTGGCGCGCTGGTGGACTGCTCCGGCGATCTCGTCGGCATCCCGTCGGCCGGGGCGTCGGTGCCCTCCGCCGAGGGTGGCTCCAGCGCCGGCAACATCGGCATCGGATTCGCGATCCCATCAGATTTCGCGAAGATGATTGGCGGGGAACTCATCGCGAACGGGAGAGTCAGTCACGGTGTTTTCGGCGTGACGGTGACGACGTTCGCCAGCGATCAGGGACAAGCCGAGCCACCGGCTGGTCTCTACATCACCTCGGTTACCGCCGGCGGCCCAGCCGAACGCGCTGGACTGCGGACGGGCGACGTGATCACGAAGATCGGTGATACGCCGGCGACCAGTGCCGAGCAGTTGCTAGCCGCGACCCTGGCCAATCGACCCGGCGACACCGTCTCTCTGACCTATCGGCGGAACGGCGCTGAGCACCAGGCGCAGGTGACTCTCGGGGCCAAATAAGCCGCCGCCACCAACGACGAATGCCCACCTTCGACGCCCCAGCCATGCCCCTGAGTTGCCTCCTCGTCCGACGAGTTCATCGATCAGTGGGGACTGAGCGCGGACGTCGTGATGTCCGAGTCAACCGCGTGAGCTGTTGCGACCGACACGCCACCGATTCACCTACGCTGGCTTGGTGCACAGTCCGTACGCTGAGGGACACCTGGGACGCCGCTCGTTAAGCGCGCTTGCCGAGTCGTTCGTCGCCGATCCGGACCGTCCGTGTCCCGCATGTGGGCACACGCTCGGGGGCCACATCTGGTTCGCCATTGACACCAGACCGAGTGACAGCCTGCCAAGTGCCGGTGGGGTGCTGGTGTGCCCTGTGACGCCGTGCCATTGCGGACTGCCATGGGGCAGCGCCACCGAGCCGGGAGCGTTTGTGCCGTCGGCCGAGCAGATCGCCGAGGTCGCCGAGTTTGTGCAGTCGCAGCCAGAACGCGAACCGGGACCGGTCGCCACAATAGCGATCTGGTCGCCGCCAGACGGGCACGTGGTCAGGACTGGCAGGGAGCCCCGAGCGAACCGCTCCGCACATGGTCCGTCGGTTCAGGCTTCGAGACGATATTGGACCGGTAGACGGTCGAGGATGGTCTTGGTAGCTTCCGCCGTTCTAGCCTCTCGGCATGGGTGGTCGGATCATCGTTCCGCCGTCGTTCGCCGAGGTGCGAGCGAACTGGGCCGGCGATGCGGCGGCGGCCGAGGCTGAGGCGCTGGCCCGCCTCGGTGAGAGCTACCTGGACCGGTGGGATCTGACGCCGGACGGCGCGGCAATGCATGGCATGGCTTCGCTGATCCAGCCGGTGCGCCGCGCCGACGGCTCGCCCGGGGTGTTGAAGGTGCCGGTCATCGACATCGACCAACCCGGCGAGGCGGCCGCACTGCGCGCATGGGACGGCGACGGCGCGGTGCGCATCTACGACGAGGACCCGCACACCTGGGTCATGCTCCTGGAGCGGCTGGAGCCTCGGGATCTGGAGCACTTCAAAGACGATCTTTCAGCGACGCGGATCCTCTGCGCGCTCCTGCGCCGCCTGCACGCCCACGCCGCGCCGTCTGGTATTCCCCGATTGGCCGACGTGGCCGCGAAGATGGTCGCCGATGCTCCCGGTGCGGCGACAAGGTTCGATGATCCCGCACAGGGTCGCGTCCTGCGGTACTGGGCCGATGCCACCGCGGAGGTGCTCGGCGAGGCCGGCGACCGGCCGCTGCACTGGGACCTGCACTTTGAGAACGTTCTGGCCGCAGAGCGCGAGCCGTGGCTGGCGATCGATCCGAAGCCGCTGCTCGGCGATCCGGCGTTCGACGTGCTGCCCGCGCTCGGCAATCGATGGGACGAGATCGTCGCCTCCGGCGATCCGGCCCGGGCGGTGCGGCGCCGCTACGATCTGATGATCGACGAGCTGGCCCTCGAACCGCAAGGCGCGCTCGCGTGGACGTACGCGCGGCTGCTGCAGAATGCGATCTGGCAGGCCGAAGATGGCGACACCGCAATCGACGCGAAGCAGCTCCTCATCAGTGAGGCGATCGGAAACCGCCAATCGTCGATGTAACGAAGGCTGCCGACACCGAACGCGACCTCCGCGATCATGCCACCGCACAGCTCGGAGGCGACAGGAAGTTGGCAAACGCGGCAGCGAGGATGACCAGTTGGTCGGTGCTGGTGGGGTCGGCCAGAGCCGACCGAATGCAGGTCGGTACGCGGTCGGGGACGGCCGGTGCGCGTCCGTTCGGCAGCTCGTAGGCGACCAAACGGCCGAGGCGATCTTGCGTGCGATCCACGTGCGATAAGCCCCGGGCGTCCGGGACTGTCGGCAGTAACTGACGGCGATGACGCCTAGCCGTCACGATCCGGCCGAGACGCTTGACCTGGGCAGACGCCAGGTCATCGGTGGTGGCCAGGGGCGGGGTCGAACCGCCGACCTTCCGATTTTCAGTCGGACGCTCGTACCAACTGAGCTACCTGGCCGCGAAACACAAACGCGGTCCTGACGGGACTTGAACCCGCGACCTCCGCCTTGACAGGGCGGCGAGCACTCCAACTGCTCCACAGGACCTTGCTCGGCTAGCAGGATAACAACCCGCCGGACCGTGCCCCCAACGGGATTCGAACCCGTGCTACCGCCTTGAAAGGGCGGCGTCCTAGGCCACTAGACGATGAGGGCAGCTCCGCCATCATCGCACATGGCGACGTGGGCGGTTGAAGCACTCATCCGGCCCCGCCGGAGGCCTGCAAAGCATACGCGACGGCCCCTCGGCCTCCAAACCGCTAAGCGAGCGCTTCGTCATTGGCCAGCCTCACGTCCTTGGCCGGTCTACGGACGGCCGTCGGCGTCGTCGGTCGTCGGCCCGGACGGGGGTACGGACGTCGTCGGCGCCGGCCGGCCCGGGTCGACCGACACCGTACGGGCGGTCGGCAACGCGATCAGGTGGAACCGCTGCTCGAGCGTGGGCAGCAGGTGCCGGAGCGCGGCGAGTGTCTCGGTCCGGTCGCCGCCGGCGTCGTGCATGAGGACGATCGAGCTGCGGTGCGTCTGCGACATGACGGTCTTCTCGATCGTGGCGACGCCCGGCATGCGCCAGTCGTTGGTGTCTTCGCTCCAGTAGAGCGGCCGCATACCGAGCAGCTCGCTCACCCGTACGGTCGTCGCGGTGAAGTTGCCGCCCGGGTTCCGGAAGTACGTCATCTTTGCCGCCGCGTCGACCCGGCGTAGGGCGTTGATCGTCTTCTGCAGGTTGGCCGCGATGTACTGCGGCGTGTGCTTACCGAGTTGCTCGTCATGATCCCAGCTGTGGTTGCACAGGGTCATACCGTCGTTGATCATGCGCCGGACCACCGCCTGATAGTTCTGGATCTGGCGGCCGATCAGGCAGAACGTGGCCTTGACGTGATAGTGCTCGAGCACGTCGAGGACTTGCGACGTGTACGGTCCCGGGCCGTCGTCGAACGTGAGCGCGACGGCGCTGGTGCCGGTCGATCCCTCCGAGCCGAGTGGTCCCCGCCAATGCATGCCGGGCTGCTTCGGCCACGCCGGTATCTTCCACGTCCCAGCGCCCGAGATGCCGAGGCTGGCGCCGGTGATCGTGGACGGTGCCGGCTGCGGCGCGTGTCGGTGACGACTTGGCGAAGGGGACGGCGACGATGGTGCGTGCGCTCGCGATCCCGCGCTCGATCGGGGCGAGGGTGACGCCGATGCCGATCGGCTGGGCCCCGACGACGATTGCGCGGCCGCGGCCCGATCGGCGCGCGGGCCGGTCGTGGCGATGCAGCCGGCCATGGCGACGGTCAGCATCGCGGCCAGCGTGAACCCGAGGGTTCGGTGGGACATCCCGAGGGGTAGGCGGGACATATCGACTCCGGAGGGGACAGGCCGAGGGGATGGGCCGAGGGGGCGAATCCGGCAAAGCTATCGGTGCCGGCGCCCAAAAGCCACCATTTACCAGGGCCTCGTGCCCTTCGTTGCCGATTAGTCGCCTGGGCTGGCCACGATCGTATCCGGCAGTGTCGAGATGACTCCGGAGAGCCACGGAGCGTACGCATCGGGGGAGTTCGCGATCTCGCTGCGCAAGCCGTTCAACGAAACCCACCGCAACTCGTCGACCTCGGCCGGGTCCGGATCGAGGGTCGCGCCGGCCGGCAGCGAGCCCAAAAGGACGTGGTCGTATTCGTGCTCGACCCGGCCACTGTCGCCATCGGTGGCCTGGTAGACGTAGACACCGACGTCACGCAACTGGATGGGTTCGGCGGCGGTGTCGAGGCCGAGCTCTTCACGAAGACGTACCGCGGCGGCGTCCGAGGCCGTGACGCCCGGCGCCGGGTGGCCACAGCACGCGTTGGCCCAGCGGCCGGCGAACCTGGTCTTGACCGTCGCGCGGCGTTGCAGCAGCAACCGACCGGTCGAATCGGTGAGGACGACGGAAA
The DNA here is from genome assembly GCA_036566005.1 of Micromonosporaceae bacterium. Taxonomy (GTDB): domain Bacteria; phylum Actinomycetota; class Actinomycetes; order Mycobacteriales; family Micromonosporaceae; genus DASQPR01. The sequence continues at coordinate 8,951 of DATCXD010000373.1, forward strand.
ATGCGCGATGCAGGTCGCCCGGCGGCTGATGGGCATCTGCGACGGTGGCTGTCCCGCGGGGCGTGCCGTCGGCGTCCACGAGTTCGACAAGATGGGCTTCGCGTGGGGTCACCCGGCGATCCTAGCCGCGGCGAGCCGTCCGGAGATCAAGACCATGGGTACGCCCACACCTGGTTGCGTTCCCGAGCCGACGAAGACGACGTTGGCCAACCCGGGATGCAGGTTGCCGGGCCGGAATGGCCCGGTCTGGCGGAACGTGTGTGCGCTGGCGAACGGCGTGCCGGCGGCGAGACCGGAGGCCGCCCAGTCGGCCGGCGTGACGACGTGTGACACCTCGATGCCCGCGCCGAAGTCGTAGTAACCGCGGGCCTCCAGCGTCGCCACGATCTCGGCGCCGTACGCGCGCCCGTCGCAATACCGCCACGTGTCGTGTCCGACGTCCAGATTCGGCGCCGGCGCGAGCACGTAGTAGACCTCGCGCCCGCCCGGCGCGAGCGTCGGATCGGTGCGGGTCGGGTTGCTGACCAGCAACGATGGGTCGCGCATCCGCCGACCGCGCCGGATCACGTCGTCGAACGTGTCCCGCCAGGCCCGGCCGAAGTGGATGTTGTGGTGGGCGATCTTCGAGTAGCGCTGGGTCGAGCCGACGTGGGCCACGACGGCGGACGGCGACTGGCGGAGCCGGGCGAGGCGTCGCGGCGCCCGTGCCTCGGGCCGGCTCGGTCCGAGCAGGTCACGGTAGGCGATGGGCAGGTCAGGGTTGAGCACGACCACGTCGGCCGCGATCCGCTCGCCGTCGGCGGTGTGGACGGCCCGGGCCCGACCACCGGCCACCTCGACTCGGGTGACCGTGGTTTCGTAGCGGAACGTGACACCGTGCTTGCCGGCCGCCGCGGCCAGCGCGATCGGGACGGCATGGACGCCGCCCCGCGGAAAGTAGACCCCGGCGATCGTGTCCAGGTAGGCGATCACCGAATACAGCGCCAGCGCCTGGTGCGGCGCGAGCCCGGCGTACATCGACTGGAACGAGAAGACCCGCCGCGTGCGCGGGTCTCGAAAGAACTGCCCGACCTTGGTGTCCAGGCGCCGGAATCCGCCGGCCAGCGCGAGCCGCAGCAGATTCACCGTGACGAGATCGCGCGGACCGTCCACGTTGCGGTCGATGAAGTCGTCACGTTGCAGCTGCCACATCCGGCGGGCGTACGCCGCGAAGCGCAGATATCCGTCGGCCTCCCGGGGCCCGCAGATCCGGGACACCTCGGCGGCCATCCGTACGGTGTCAGGGATCACGTCGAGCGTCGAACCGTCGGGGAAATGGGCCCGGTAGGCCGGATCGAGCCGGGTCAGCGTGAGCCAGTCGGACATGTCCTCGTCGACCGCGTCGAACGCGTCGGCCAGCAGTTCGGGCATGGTGAGCACGGTCGGGCCGGTGTCGAACGCGTAGCCGGCGACATCGAGGCGACCGGCCCGGCCGCCCGGCACGGGTTCGCGCTCGACGACGGTCACCTCCCGCCCGGTCGCGGCCAGGCGCAGCGCGCAGGACAACCCGCCTAGGCCAGCGCCCACGATCACTACTCGGTCGCTGGGTCCCGTCACCGTCCGCATCGTCGGCCTGTCCCCCTCCTGTCGCACCCCATCGTCGCGCAGACCGGCCGCAAGGCCGCCGGCGGCATGGGCGAGGATCGCAGCGTGACTGCCAACGGGCTTGACCGGGCCGACCGGCCCAACCGTGCCGTCCACCACGACCGGCCCATCCAGCACGACCCGGTCAGCATGTCGGACGGGGCCGACGATCTGGACCGGGCCGACGATTTGAACCGGGCCTACGAACGCTGCCGAGCGCTCCACGCCCGCTACGGTCGCACCTACTACCGCGCGACGCGCCTCCTACCGGCCTGGAAACGGCGGCATGTGCACGCGCTCTACGGCTTCGCCCGATACGCCGACGAGATCGTCGACAGCTTCGACTCCGCCTCGCCCGACGCGCGAGCGGCGCGGCTGGCCGCCTGGTCGGACGCCCTCGAAGCCGGTCTGGCCGGCGGACCGATCAGCGATGGGGTGCTGCCGGCAGTGATCCACACGATCGCCGTCTTCGACCTGGATCCGGCCGATTTCACGCTGTTTCTGCGCTCGATGGCGATGGATCTGACCGTCTTCCGCTACGAGACCTATGCCGACCTGCTCGACTACATGGAGGGCTCGGCCGCGGTCATCGGTGCCATGATGCTGCCGCTTCTCGGCACGCGCGACCGGGCCACCGCGCTCGGGCCGGCGCGGGAACTGGGTCGCGCGTTCCAGCTCACGAACTTCATCCGTGATGTCGCGGAGGATCTCCGTCGAGGGCGCGTCTACCTGCCGCAGGAGGACCTTCGTCGATTCGGCGTGACCGACACCGGCCTGGCCGCCGCGGTCGCCGCCGGCTGTGCGACGCCGCAGATCAAGGGCCTTATCGGGTACGAGGTGAGCCGGGCGCGAGAGCATTATCGGTCGGCGGCGGCCGGGATCGATCTGCTCGCGCCCGGTTCGCGGGCGTGCATCCGGACGGCCTTCCGTCTCTACCAGGGCATCCTCGACGAGATCGAACGCGCGGACGGCGACGTGATCGCTCGCCGGGCGACCGTACGGCCGGCCCGGCGTTTCGCCCTCGTGGCCGTAAGCCTCGCACCTCGGCCGGTCCGCGGCGACGCCCGCCGTCCGCTTGCCACCCGGTGACGGTCTGCCCCTTCGTGCCTAAGATCCGTGACCTTGCAACGTCAGGTGCCTCTCACGCGTGTGGAAAGGCACCTGATGCTGCAAGGTCACGGATCTTGACGGGGAAACCGCCGCCGTCGCTAAGCTCCAGGCACGTGACGAGCGCTCTGCCCGGCATTGCCGCTCGACCTCGCCGCTGAGCATCCTGCACCAAATGTGAGATTCGCTCACGGGGATCACGTTTCGTGGGTAATGATCCTCCCGGGCCGTCAGTCCGGGGGGATGTCGCATGAAGTCGTTGCTGCGCAAGCGATCGACGTGGATGATCGGGGCAATTTTTGTGGTGGCCGGGATCGTGGCCGGGGCGTTGACGATCCCGGATCAAGGTCACGAACGCGGCAGCGTCGCCGGCACGGAGTCGGCGCAGGTCCACGCCGTACGGGCGAATCAAGTCCTGAGCGCGCCCTCGACGGCGCCCGGCGCGCCCGCGTCACCGCGCCAATTCACCGTGCTGGGCGCGGGTGACATCCTGCTGCACTCGCCGTTGTGGAAGGTTGCTCGGGCCGACGCGAAAGCGGCCCACAAGACCGGCTACTACTTTGACTCGATGTTCGCGTCAGCGAAGCCGGACATCGCCGGGGCTGATCTCGCGATCTGCCACATGGAGACGCCCTACGGCAAACCCGGTGGTCCGTTCACCGGCTATCCGATCTTCGAGGTGCCGCCGTCGATCGCGACAACGATCCACGACGTGGGCTATGACTCGTGTTCCACGGCATCGAACCATTCGCTGGACGGCGGGGAGGCCGGCATCGACCGGACGCTCGACGCCCTGGATGCTGCCGGCGTCAAGCACACCGGCACGGCCCGCTCCGCCGCCGAGGCGGCGACGCCGGACCTGTTGCAGGCCAACGGTGTCACCGTCGCGCAGCTGTCGTACGCCTTTGGCTTCAATGGCCTCAGGCGCCCGGCCGACAAGCCGTGGCTTGCGAACCTGATCAGCGTGCCGAAGATTCTCGCGGATGCCCGTCGAGCCAAGGAAGCCGGTGCGTCGGTCGTGATCGTCAGCCTGCACTTCGGAACGGAGTATCAGCACACCCCGAACGCGCAGCAGACGTCCGTGGCGCGTGCGCTGCTCGCCTCGCCGGACGTCGACCTGATCCTCGGCTGCCACGTGCACGTGGTGCAGCCGTTCCAGAAGATCAACGGGAAGTGGGTCGCCTACGGCATGGGCAACCAGATCTCGGCCCAGAGTTTCAGCAAGCCGACGATGGACGGTGTGATGCCGAGGTTCACGTTCACCGAGACATCGCCCGGCACATTCACGGTCACCAAGGCGGAAGCGATCCCCACCCTCGACTACCTGTCCGGCACGGCACGGCTGATCGACCTGCCGGCCGCGATGGCCGCTCGTCCGTCCAGCGCGCGTATGGCGCAGTACAAGGCGTCATGGGCGCGAACCTCGAAGGTCGTCGACTCGATGGGCGCCGGTCGCGAAGGTCTGGTTGTGGACAAGGCCGCGCCGCGCTAAGCGAGCGTCGCCCGGATAGCGCGCTTATGCGAGCGTCTGCCACCACCCGTCGATGGCCGGCGGGTCGGCGACATCGATCCGCTGACCCGGGCGGGGAAGGGCGAGGTTGACGCCGCGCGCCTTCGACTCCTCCCAGGCCCGGTCGGCCGGCTCGGCCCACGGGTGGAACGCGAGCACGAACGTGCACCAGTGCACCGGGATCATGAGACCGCCGCGGACATCGAGGTGGGTCGCGACGCCGTCCTCGGGCGTCATGTGGATGTCGGGCCAGCCGCTGTCGTACGCGCCGATCTGGATGAGCGTGGCGTCGAACGGTCCATATTGCTCGCCGACCTTGGCAAAGCCGTCGAAATAGCCAGTGTCGCCGCTGTAGAACACCCGGTGGGTGGGGCCGGCGACGACCCACGAACTCCACAGCGTGTAGTTCCGCCTCGCGATCTTGCGGCCGGAGAAGTGTTGGCCGGGCGTTGCCGTGAGCGTGAGGTTGCCGACCGTGGTCGCGTCGTGCCAGTCGAGTTCGATGATCCGATCCGCGGGCACGTGCCAACTCTCGAGGTGGCTGCCGACGCCGAGCGGCACGACGAACGGCGCCGAGTGATTGCGGGCGAGCCAGACGATCGAGTTCATGTCGAGGTGGTCGTAGTGGTCGTGGGAGATCACGATCACGTCGATGGCCGGCAGCTCTTCGATCGGGATCGGCATGGGATGCAGCCGGTGTGGTCCGGCGAGTCGGGACGGCGAGCAGCGGTCGCTCCAGATGGGATCGAAGAGCACTCTCGATCCGTCGATCTCCACGAGCGACGACGCATGGCCGAACCACGTGATGTGCAAGCCGTCGTCGGCGGCCACGTCCGGCGGGACGTCGGCGACGACGGGAATCTCGCCGCCCGGCTTGCGGGAGTCGATATCGGTGAGGAGCTCGCGCAGGCGGTGCCGGTCATTCGCGTTCGTGGCCGGGTGGAACTCTATGGGTGTCTCGTGCTCGTTGTGGAAGGCGCCGTCGCGA
>DATCXD010000381.1:0-2202 GCA_036566005.1 Micromonosporaceae bacterium
CTCATGGCCGCGATCGCCGCGGCATTCATCCTGACCGGGGCGCTCCTGCTTTACGCCGGTCGGCGACGCGGCAAGGCGCCCGCCGGTCAGCGGCGCGACGAGGCCCCTGCCGGTCAGCGGCGCGACGAGGCCCTGCCGGTCGCCGGCTCCGCGCACGGACACCAGCTAGCGGCTGAGCGCCTTCTGTGCGGCGGCCAGGAACGCGTCGTTCTCCTCGGCGGTGCCGATCGTGACGCGTACGCCGTCGCCCTGGAACGGCCGTACGATCACGCCCTCCGCTTCGCAGGCACTGGCGAACGCGGCTGACCCGTCGCCGAGCGGCAGCCAGACGAAGTTCGCCTGACTCTCCGGGATGTCCGGGACGATCTGGCGAATAGCGGCCAGGACGCGTTCGCGCTCGGCGATTACGAGAGACGCCCGGCGTTCCATCTCCGGCACCTGGTCGAGCGCGGCCATCGCCGCCGCTTGCGCGACGCCGGAGGTCGAGAACGGCGTGATCACCTTGCGGACGGTGGTGGCGACCTCGGGCGAGCCGACGATGAATCCGACCCGGAGTCCGGCCATGCCCCAGGCCTTCGACAGCGTCCGCAGCACCACCACGTTCGGGCGGTCCGCGTAGGCCGCCATGGCGTCGGGCACGGTCGGGTCGGTGACGAACTCGCGGTAGGCCTCGTCCAGCACGACGAGCACGTTCGCCGGAACGGCGTCGAGGAACGCGTCGAGTTCGGGCCGGCGCAATGCCGTACCCGTGGGGTTGTTCGGATTGCAGACCAGGATCATCCGCGTGCGGTCCGTGACCGCCGCGAGCATCGCGTCGAGGTCATGACCGTGCGCCGCGGTGTTCGGCACTGGCACGCTCGTCGCCGCGGTGGTCGCCGCGATGATCGGGTACGCCTCAAACGAGCGCCACGAAAAGACGATCTCGTCGCCGGCGCCACACGTCGCGCGCGCGAGGTGTTCGGCCATCGCCACCGAGCCGCAGCCGGTGCCGACCCGTTCCGCGGCAACGCCGTACCGCCCGGCGATCTTGTCGCGGAGCGCGACGACGCCCATGTCGGGGTAGCGGTGCGACTGCTGCGCGGCCCGCGTGATCGCCTCGACGACGCCGGGCAGCGGACCGTAGGGCACCTCGTTGCTCGCCAGCTTGATCGCGCCGGGCACCGTGCGGCCGGGCACGTAGGCCGGAAGCCGGTCCAGATCCGGTCGGGTCAGCTGGGTCATCGTGATCCTCCGTTGTAGGTGTCGTTGCGTCCGTCGCCGCCGGGCGGTCCAACCGGCGTGGAATGCGCCATCGACCCGGACTCGGGGTGCTCGCCGTCGGATCCGGTTCCGGTCTGGACGACCACGGTAAACGCGCGTCGATCGTGCAGGGCGAGGCGCAGCGGGCGGTTGATCGTCGGTGACAGGCAGTTGATGAGCTGCAGTACACCGCCGAAGAGGAAGCCGACCGGGCCGCAGGTCCATACGAGCATCGGCAGGCCCAGTGGCATCCATCGGCGGATGGCCCGGCGTACGCCGATCGGGGTGGTCGCCTCCAGCCCGACGACGCGGATGCCCATCAGCCGCTTGCCCGGTGTCTGCCCGCTCGACGCGATGTTCGGCACCTCGTAGACGAGCCAAATGCCCATCACCAGCAACAGGATCGCCACCGATAGCCAGTTGCCACGGCTGGTCATGGTCGGCGTCACATCCGGCACCGACGCGCCCTTGAACGCGGCCTCCATGATCTGCCACGTCTGCTGCCAGTAGCCGGATGTCTCCTGCCACCACTGGTAGACCAGATATCCGGTGAGGATCACGGATAGGAGGGCGACCGCGACGATGTCGATGAGCCGCGCGGCGAACCGACGTCCGAGCGAAGCCAGCTCCATGCCGTGTGGGCGGGGGACCACCACGACGTACGGGTAGCCCACGCCAGCCGGCCACCCCGGCGGCGGGTTCTCGATCTGACCGTTCGGCGGAGGCTGTACGCCGGGCGGGAGGCGCATACCGGGCGGCCATGCTTGCGGCGCGCGGCCCTGCGGCGGCCAGTTCGGTGGCGGGGCACCGGCAGGCGGCCACCCGGACGGATGTCCCGTGCCTGGTTGGCCGGTGCCCGGTTGATCACCGTTGGGCTGGCCGGCACCGGGTTGACCGGGATTCGGGGGCATCCAGCTCGGCGGCGGCCCGGTCTGGCCCGCGTTCGGCGGCGTCGGCCATCCG
>DATCXD010000385.1:0-10692 GCA_036566005.1 Micromonosporaceae bacterium
GCCGGTCTGCGCTCATCGCGCGACCGCGGTCGGGCTGCGCTCTCCGGTAGACCCGAGGCTGCACACCCCCGCGCCAAGCGGACCGGCCGGTGTGGAGGTCCGGTCCTCGTGGTCGGCCGCCGCGAGCGGCCTACGTTATGACGGTAGCGCCGGTGTGGCCCACGGCACAATGGAATTCATCGACTCCGGTGACGGTACCTGTGCCACCGTTTGCCGTACCGTCGGAACCAGACCGCTCGCCCCGCGGTGGGCGCGGTCGGCGATATGCCGTCGCGCCGCCCGCGGCCAGGAAATGTCTGGCCCCACGGGTACGTTGAAGGCATGGTGCTCGACATTCCCCGCCTGGACAACCGCTTCGAAGTGATCAGCGATTACCGTCCGTCCGGCGACCAGCCGACGGCGATCGACGACCTCGAACGCCGGGTTCGTCGTGGCGACCGGCACACGGTGCTCCTCGGCGCGACCGGCACGGGCAAGAGCGCGACGACCGCGTGGCTGATCGAGCGGATGCAGCGCCCGACGCTGGTGATGGCACCGAACAAGACGCTCGCGGCGCAGCTGGCGAAGGAGTTCCGCGAGCTGCTGCCGAACAACGCCGTCGAATACTTCGTGAGCTACTACGACTATTACCAGCCCGAGGCCTACATCCCGCAGACCGACACCTACATCGAGAAGGACTCGTCGATCAACGACGAGGTCGAGCGGCTGCGGCACTCGACGACGATGTCGCTGCTCACCCGGCGCGACGTGGTCGTGGTCGCGACAGTGAGCGCGATCTACGGTCTGGGCACGCCCCAGGAGTATGTGGAGCAGGCAGTCCGCCTCAAGGTCGGCCAGGTGATCGAGCGTGACCATCTGCTGCGGCGGCTCGTCGACATTCAATATGCGCGCAACGATCTGGCGTTCCAGCGCGGCACGTTCCGCGTCCGGGGCGACACGATGGAGATCATCCCGGCCTATGAAGAGCTGGCCATCCGCGTCGAGTTCTTCGGCGACGAGATCGAGAAGCTCTATTACCTGCATCCGCTGACCGGCGACGTGATCCGCGAAGCCGACGAGCTGATGATCTTCCCGGCGTCGCACTACGCGGCCGGCCCGGAGCGGATGGAGCGCACGATCCGGGACATCGAGGCCGAGCTGGTGCAGCGCCTCGACGAGTTGGAGAAGCAGAATAAGCTGCTCGAGGCGCAGCGCCTGCGGATGCGTACGACCTATGACATCGAGATGATGCGGCAGGTCGGGTTCTGCTCCGGCATCGAGAACTACTCGATGCATATCGACGGCCGGACGTACGGGACACCGCCGAACTGCCTGCTCGACTACTTCCCGGACGACTTCCTGACCGTCATCGACGAGTCGCACGTGACGGTCCCGCAGATCGGTGGGATGTATGAAGGCGACGCGTCCCGCAAGCGGATGCTGGTGGAGCACGGGTTCCGGCTACCGTCGGCGATGGACAACCGGCCCTTGCGCTTCGACGAGTTCATCGAGCGCGTCGGCCAGATGGTGTTCCTGTCCGCGACGCCGGGCCCCTGGGAGCTGACGCAGTCCCAGGGTGAGTTCGTTGAGCAGGTGATCCGGCCGACCGGCCTGGTCGACCCGCAGGTGGTCGTCAAGCCGACGAAGGGTCAGATCGACGATTTGATGGGCGAGATCCGCGACCGCACCGACCGGGATGAACGCGTGCTCGTCACGACGCTCACCAAGAAGATGGCCGAGGATCTCACCGATTATCTCCTCGAACACGGCATCCGGGTGCGCTACCTGCATTCCGAGGTGGACACGCTGCGGCGCGTGGAGCTGCTGTCGGAGCTGCGCAAGGGTGAGTTCGATGTGCTCGTCGGCATCAACCTGCTTCGCGAGGGCCTCGACCTGCCGGAGGTGTCGCTGGTCGCGATCCTCGACGCAGACAAGGAGGGCTTCCTGCGCAGCGGCACGTCGCTGATCCAGACGATCGGCCGGGCCGCCCGTAACGTGTCGGGTGAGGTCCACATGTACGCCGACAAGATGACGCCGTCGATGGCGAACGCGATCGACGAGACGAACCGGCGCCGGGCCAAGCAGGTGGCATACAACGAAGAGCGTGGCGTTTCACCGGAGCCGCTGCGCAAGCGGATCCACGACCTGCTCGACGACATCTACCGCGACGCCGAGGACACCGAGGCGGCCATCGGCCATGGCCCGGGCGGCGCGATCGTCGGCGGCAGTGGTCGCCAGATGTCGCGGGGCAAGGCACCGGTGCCGGAGACGCGCAGTCGTGGCCGAAGCCGGGCGGCGACACCGTCGGCGGCAGGCATGGCCCGGTCCGATCTCGCGCAGCTGATCCAGGACCTCAACGATCAGATGCTTGGCGCAGCCCGGGAGCTGCAGTTCGAGTTGGCGGCGCGGATCCGCGACGAGATCGGGACGTTGAAGAAGGAGCTGCGCGACATGGATGTTGCCGGCGTTCGTTGAGCTTTGGGGCGAGGCCCCTGCATCCCCACTTGACTTCGAGGAGCCTTTAGGTCTTCGTGGGGACGCAGGGGCCTCGCCCTGTTGCAGCCACGCCGAACGCGAGGCTTCGGGCTAATGGAGTTACGTGATACGGGGGGACGGTTAGCCGGGCAGGTCGGTGAAGTGTTCGACGACGGGGGGAGTGGCGAAGTGGGGGCCGAGAAGGCCGCGCCAGGTGGTGAAGCGCTCGGTCGCTCGGAAGTTCTGTTCGTGAGCCTCGACCGAGTCCCACTCGACCATCAGCACGAAGCGGGACGGCGATTCGATGCCTTGCGTCATCCGTGCCGTCCGGCAGCCGGGCGTCGTCGTTAGCGTTTCGCGCGCCTTCGCGTACGCGGTCGTGAAATCCGCTTCCTGACCCGGCCTCACGTCAATCAGAGCCACCTCGAGCACCATGCTTCGCAGCCTGCCATGGACGTACGCGGGCGCCGCAACCGGGTGGCCACGCGGACGGGAGAGTGAGTCCCGGCCGCGCTAATGGCCCCCGCAACTTCACCGCACTTGGGGCTTCAACGCGATGTGTAGGCCCGAGTGCGGTGAAGTCATCGAGATCTTGAGACGGCCGGCGCCGGTGTGCGCCGGGAGCAGCATCACCGGGAAGCCGACACGCTGTGACCGGTGCAATATGCCAGGTGATTACCCAAATCGGGCTACGTAGGGGAGAATGGAGATCCAGGAGGGGAGTATCCCCTAAGCGACGGCGTCGTCAACACGGTGCCGATCGACCGCGTCAACCACGTTTCGCGTGGCGGCGCATCGGTCGCCCCGGCTCCGTCGGCCGGTCAGTTGGTCACGCAGCTGTCGGTGAGAGAGACCTCCGGTGTGACATCACGTCAACCGGAGGCCTGAATGCACGTATCTCTGCTCGTCTGGGCGATTACCCTCGTTGCGCTGGTTGCGCTCCTGGCTGTCGACCTGGCGATCATCGGCCGCCGTCCACACGAGCCGTCGATGAAAGAGGCGTCGATTTGGGTCGGCGTGTACGTCACGCTCGCCGTCGCCTTCGGCCTGATCCTTCTGGTCAGCTACGGACCCCAATTCGGGGGCGAGTTCTTTGCCGGCTGGCTCACCGAATACAGCCTGTCGATCGACAACCTGTTCGTGTTCGTGATCATCATGGCCGGGTTCGCGGTACCCCGGATTTATCAGCAGAAAGTGCTGCTTGTCGGCATCATCCTCGCGCTGGTCATGCGCGCCGGGTTCATCTTCGCCGGCGCGGCGCTGATCAACCGTTTCGTCTGGGTCTTCTATCTCTTCGGCGCGTTCCTGATCGTGACGGCCGTCCGGCTCGCCCGCCACAACGACGACGAGACCACCGAGTTCAAGGAGAACCGGCTCGTGCGATGGAGCCGGCGGATTCTGCCGATATCCGTTGCGTACGACGGTGCGAGGTTAACGACGCATCAACCGCTGACCAGCGCCGAACAGGCGAAGGGCGGATTGCGGACTCGGTTGCGGAACAAGCGCGGCCACTTCCTGTTCACACCGATGCTGATCGTCATGATCGCCATCGGGACGACCGACCTGGTCTTCGCACTCGACTCGATCCCGGCGATCTTTGGCTTGACCAAGGAGGCGTATATCGTCTTCACCGCGAACGTGTTCGCGTTGATGGGCCTGCGCCAGCTCTTCTTCCTGCTCGGTGGCCTGCTCGACCGGCTCGTCTATCTGTCCTACGGCCTCGCCGCCGTGCTCGGCTTCATCGGCGTGAAGCTGGTCCTGGAGGCCTTGCACGGCAACAACCTCCCGTTCCTCAACGGTGGTGAGCCGATCGGCTGGGCACCGCACATCCCGATCTGGTTGTCGCTGGCGGTCATCGTGGTCGCGCTAGCGGTCGCGACGATCGCGAGTCTCGTCAAGTCGAGTCGGGACCAGAAACGGCAACCGAAGCCCGCCGCCGGATCGTCCGGCGAGTCGCTCGAAGCCGGTCGCCCGGACCGCCTGAAGGACTCCGCGCGGGCGTGATCGCGGCAGCCAAATCGACAGCGCGGTTTACCTGAGATCGTCTTCGATCTGCCGGGCCGTGGCCAAAAGCGGCGGCAGCAGGTCGGTCACCAGCGCCTCGGGCGTGCGCAGACTGGCGTGCGCCGACACGTTCACCGCCGCGATGACCTGACCGTCCGGGTCGTGGATCGGTGCGGCCAGCGAGCGAAGACCCTCTTCCAGCTCCTGGTCGTTGAGCGCCCAACCCTGCTCACGGATGCGGGCGATCTCGCGTCGCAGCCGGCCGGGTTCGGTGATCGTACGGCTGGTGAGCGATCGCAAATCGGTGGACGTGAAGAAGCCGTCGAGCCATTGGTCCGAATGTCCAGCCAGCAATACCCGGCCCATCGACGTCGCGTAGGCCGGAAACCGGGTGCCGACACTGATCGCGACGGTCATGATGCGCTTGGTGGGCACGCGTGCGACGTACACGATCTCGTCGCCGTCGAGCACCGAGACCGAGGACGACTCGTGCACCTTCTCCACCAACTGTTCGAGGTGCGGCATGGCGATTTCCGGCAACGTCATGCTCGACAGGTAGGCGTACCCGAGTTCCAGGATCTTCGGCCGTAACGCGAAGCGGCGTCCGTCGGTGCGCATGTATCCGAGTTCGACCAGCGTGTGGAGGAATCGGCGGACGACCGCGCGCGGCAGGCCGGTGATCCGCGAGACTTCGCTCAGCGTGAGATCGGTGTGCTCGTCGTCGAAGGCGCGGATCACCGACAGTCCCCGGGCCAGAGACTGTACGAACTCCCCGTCCGGGTTGCGCGCCTGCGTCATGCCGACCTCTCGTTGTGCGCCGCGAGACTCAGCCGTCGAGGCCGTCGAGGCCGTCGAGGCCGTCGGCGCGGGCGCCCGATCCCAAGGTTTCCGCCGCCGGCAGCGCGCCCTCCTCGCGCAGCACACGGGCCGCGAGAGCGAACGCCGAATTCGCGGCCGGCACGCCGGCATAGACCCCGACGTGGACCAGCACCTCCTTGAGTTCGTCCGGCGTCACGCCGTTACGCAACGCGGCCCGCAGGTGCAGCTCAAGCTCACCCTCCGCGCGGAGCGCGGTCAACACGGAGATCGTGATGACGCTGCGCAGGTGCCGATCGATGCCCGGACGCCCCCACACCGCGCCCCACGCGTAGCGCGTGATGAACTGCTGGAAATCGAGTGTGAAGTCGTCGGCGGCCTCGGTCGCGCGATCGACGTGTGCGTCGCCGAGCACGGCACGCCGCACTCGCATGCCGTCGGCGTCCCAGCCGGTCATGGCGGCATCCTTTCCTGGGTCGTGGCCGACACACCGCGTGGTCGGGCGGCCGCTGTTTCGATCTCATCGTGCGCGGCGAGCGCGCGGTCGATCCAGACCGTGGTCGCGCCGAGGCAATCCGCTGGTCCGGGGAACTCGATCGATGCCGCGTCCGGTGCCAGATCCACCAGCGCGACGCGCATCGTGGTTCCGGCCCGCACGGCGCGAGCGGCCGCTTCCGCCACGACCGAAGCCGCACGGGTATGGCCGAGAGCCGGCGCCAACCGCGCGACAACGGCCTCGGCCAGTACGACGTCGCCGGCCGCGTCGAGATTCGTTCGCATCCGCCGGACATCGACCTTCAGGTCGGACAACATCGAGCGGGCGTGCGTCGCGGCCGCCCCGACGAGTCGCAGGAGTGACGTCATGGTGGGCCACTCGGCCTGCCATCGTCCGGCTGCCCGTTGGTGTTCCTGCGCCGCGGCGCCGAGTATCGTCGCGAGCAGACCCGGCACCTGGTGCGTGCAGGCGGTGACGAGCACGGCCCGGCTCGGATTCCGCTTGTACGGCATCGCCGAAGAACGGCCCGGCGCACCTTCCGCAACCTCGCCCACGTCCGAACCGGACAGCAGCGCGACGTCACCGGCGACACCGGCCAGGGACCCGGCGACGACACCGAGCGCCGCCGCGGCCTCGTCGATGCGTACACGGGTCGTGTGCCACGGCATCGTCGGCGCAACCAGACCCAGTTCGTCGGCGATCAGAGCCGCGATGCGAGCGCCCTCGTCGCCGTACGTGGCAAGCGTCCCGACGGCGCCGCCGAACTGCACGGCGAGCCGTTCCCGCCGCACCCGGCCGAGCTGGGCGAGCGCCTCGTCGACTCCGCTCAGCCAGCCGGCGCAGACCAGCCCGAACGTGGTCGGCGCGGCGTGTTGCAGGAGCGTACGGCCGATCTGGAGGGTGTCGCGGTGGGCGCGGGTCAGGTCGGCCAGCGACGCGGCCACATCGATCAGCATCGGCGTGATCACGTCGACCGTCCGTGCTACGACAAGGCTCATCGCCGTGTCGATCACGTCCTGGCTGGTCGCTCCGAGATGCACGAATCCTCGCGATGACGTGGGCACCCGCGCCCGCAGGTCGGCAACGAGAGGCACGATCCAGGTGGCCGAGGCCACCGCACGCCGGCCGATGTCGGCGGGGTCGAAGTCCGCGGCGACGCAACTGGCCGTGATCGCGTCGGCCGACCCCAGCGGCACCAGGCCAGCCTTCGCCCCGGCGCGTGCGATCGCGGCCTCGACGTCGAGCATCGCTTGCAGCCAGGCGGTGTCATCGGTGCTCGCGAGCACCGCCTCGGTCACGTAGAGCGGCTCGAACAGGCCGGCGCGATCGGGCATTAGGCGCCTCGGACCCAGGCGATCCCGCCGCACGCCCGACGAAGCATCTGGTCACACATCGAAGAAGACGGTCTCACGGTCGCCCTGCAGATGGATGTCGAACCGGTAACCGCCGGGCTCGGCGCCGGCTATGAGGGTGTCGCGCCGCGCCGGATCCGGTAACGCGGCGAGCACCGGGTCGGCCGCGTTCGCCGCCGCCTCGTCGTCGAAGTAGATCCGCGTCACCACTCGATCGAGCAGACCGCGTGCGAACACCGACACATCCAGATGCGGCGCCTCGATGCCACCGTCCGCGGTCGGCAATCCGCCCGGCTTGACCGTCGCGATCGCGTACGCGCCATCGGGTCCGGTCGGGACCCGGCCGAACCCGCGGAAGCCGGACACGGCGGGCGCGATGGTCCCACGGGGATCGTCCGGGTGGGCAAAATGACCGTCCGGATCGGCCTGCCACGTCTCGACGAGCGCGTCGGCCAAGCCGTTGCCCTCGCCGTCGAGCACGCGCCCGGAGATCACGACGCGTCCGGCGGTGTCCGACGGCACGACATCCGGGCCGTCCGGCCACGGCAGGATCAGGTGCAGGAATGGGCCGACCGTCTGCGACGGTGTGAGCGACGGCGTCGGATCAGTCATCGTGAGGCTCCTCCATCGGTGTGGCGGTCCGGCCCCGCAACACGATGTCGAACGCGAAGCCCAGCGCCCAGTCCGGCCGCGTCGCGTCCCAGTCGAACCGCGAGATCAGCCGCTCGCGCGCCGCCGGCGGCGTCGATTGGTAGATGGGGTCATAGGGCAGCAGCGGGTCGCCCGGGAAGTACATCTGGGTGACGAGCCGCTGCGTGAAGGCCCGTCCGAACAGCGAGAAGTGGATGTGCGCCGGGCGCCACGCGTTGGGATGATTGCCCCACGGGTACGCCCCTGGCTGGATCGTCGTGAACTCGTACGTCCCGTCGGCACCGGTCACCACGCGGCCGCCACCGGAGAAGTTCGGGTCGATCGGTGCCGGCCAGTTGTCCACGGCGTGGCGATACCGGCCGGACGCGTTCGCCTGCCAGATCTCGACCAGCGTGTGCGGCACTGGTCGACCGTCGCCGTCGAGGACGCGGCCGTGTACGACGATCCGCTGGCCGAGCGGCTCGCCGTCGTGCTGGCGGGTGAGGTCGGCATCGGAGTCGGTCACCCGATCCGTGCCGAACAACGGGCCGGTGATTTCGGTCAGCCGCTGGGGAAGCGGCACGAGTGGTTGCCGGGGAGCACGCAACCGGGTGGACCGGTAGTCGGGCGAGGCCAGCTTCGGATGCACGCCCTGGGGCCGTACGTAGCGGTCGCCGACAGCGTCGGTCGGCGCCGCCACTCGGTGGTTCACCCGTTGGCCAGTCATAGCACCTGTCCCTTCGTCGCCTCGAGTTCCCGCAGCACGGCGAGTTCCTCGTCGGTCGGTGGCAAGGTCGTGGCGAGGTCACCGGCGACCGCAAGATCCCAGCCGGTCGCGTCGCGCGCCTGATCGACGGTGACCCCGGGATGGACACTGGACAGCGTGAGCACGCAGGTGTCCGGATCGGGGGTGAGTATGCCGAGATCGGTAATCACCATCGTCGGGCCGGCGCCTCGGAGCCCGAGCCGGGCGCGGTCGCCGGATCCTGTGCCGTGGCCGACACTGGTCACGAAGTCGACCCGGTCGACGAACGTACGTCGCGACTGCCGTACGACGACGATGACCTCCGGACAGTTCGCCGCGATCTCCGGCGCGCCGCCGGCGCCGGGTAGCCGGATCTTGGGGTGCTGGTAGTCGTCGCCGATGACGGTTGTGTTGATGTTGGCGTACCGGTCGATCTGCGCCGCACCGAGGAAACCGATGTCCACCCGACCCGGCTGCAGCCAGTAGTTAAACACTTCCGGCACGCTGACCACCGCGTCGGCCGTGTCCGCGAGCTGGCCGTCGCCGATCGACAGCGGCAGCGCCGCCGGCTTCGCGCCGAGCGTGCCGGATTCGTACACGAGGACCAGGCCGGGAGCGTGTGTCCGGCGGGCGAGGTTCGCGGCCGTGCTCGGTATGCCGATCCCGACGAAGCACGCGACGCCGTCGCGCATGGCTCGCGAGGCCGCGACGGTCATCATCTCGTCCGACGTAAAGGACGCAGTCACCGTCACGCAGACACCTCCGAGGTCGTCGTGTCGGACTCCGCCGTCGCGGGCTCCGACCGGTCGAAGACCTCGGCGTCGAGCCACCGGCGGAACGCGTCCCGGTCCCGGCTGATCGCGTCCCACGCTACGTAATAGTCGTTGTCCCGGACGGAGAATCCGTGGCTGTAGGACGGATGGGATCCGCCGGGTGCCAATGCCACGAGCGTGACCGTCCAACTCGGCAACACGATCGCACCGGGCTGCGGTGGCAGCTCGTCGACGATCTCCTCGACCGTCACGAGCGACCGCGCCGACGAGAGTACGGCCTCCTTCTGGACGCCGGTGATGCCCCAGATCTGTACGTTGCCGGCGCGGTCGGCCCGTTGGGCGTGGACGATCGCGACGTCGGGTCGCAGTGCCGGCACGGCGGTCAGCACCTCGCCGGTGAACGGGCAGGTGATCGGACGGATGTTGGCGGTGGCCGAAACGAGATCGGTGCCGACGTAGCCGCGCAGGACGGCGAACGGGAGGCCGGACGCGCCGGCCACATAGCGGTTGGCCATGCCGGCGTGACTGTGCTCCTCGATCTCGAGCGGGACCGGCCAGCCGTTGCCCACCGCATCCCGGAAACGGTGCAGCGACCCGACCCCCGGATTGCCGCCCCAGGAGAACACGAGCTTGCGCGCGCAGCCGGCGCCGATGAGCTGGTCGTAGATCACATCCGGGGTCATCCGGACCAGGGTGAGGTCGCGCCGACCCTGGCGGATCACTTCATGTCCGGCGGCGAACGGGATGAGGTGGGTGAAGCCCTCCATCGCGACCGTGTCGCCATCGTGCACGAGCTCGGCGACTCCCTGCGCAAGGGAGACGATCCTGGCCATCCACATACCTCGTTCCCGGTTCCGCGACTCCGGTCCTGCGACGAAATGGTATTACCATAATGCATCTGGCTCGACACGAAGCCGGCCGCCATGCCGGGGCCACCGCCGGGACTCGGTGGCGGCACATGGGCGCCGGTCACTTCGTTCGCTGAACGAACGTGCGTTGCCCCCCGAACGTAAGCGTCCGGTAGCGCCGCGGTCAACACCCGAACGCCCGCACCGAACCACAAATGCTGGGAGCAGATCAAACAAACGCGAGGGTCCAGCGACCATTGACGATTGCGTGACTCAGGTCATAAGTTCGGCCAAGGAACGCTCGTTCGGTCACCGGACATGTGCCCACCCGCCTGACCATCCGACCGGACGAGCGAGCCGCCATCGCTGGCGGGGGGATCACGCTGTTGTCGGATCGGCTGCAGTCGGATCGGCGTTGGCGTTGCATCGACGTGGCCCACCGGGCTCGATGAGGAGTAGTCGTGACATTGCTGGACGACGCGACCTGGCACGGGAAGCTCTACCTCGACGGCTGGACACAGGGCAGCGGCGGCGACGCCGCCGTGCGGGAACCAGCGACCGGCGCCGAGATCGG
>DATCXD010000392.1:0-2446 GCA_036566005.1 Micromonosporaceae bacterium
GGCTGCGGCTTCACCGTCGCCGAGCTCGCGGACGGCCGTGCCGTCGCCCCGGCGGTCGAGGCCCGGCGGCCGGATATCGTCCTGCTCGACCTGCGATTGGAGCAGACCGACGGCTTCGTCGTGCTGGACACGTTGACCAGCGACGACAGCCTCCGCACGATCCCCGTCGTCATGGTGACCGCCTACCCCCAGGACCTCGTGAACCATCCGGCGGTCCGTCAAGCGGCAGCGGTGCTCGACAAGACCAAGATGACGCTCGACGACCTGTGCGAGGTCGTACGGGTCACGGTCCTGCCCGGGGGCTCTCCGTGACGGCAGCCGACGCAATCGAACCATCGGGCAGCGAGCGGTCCGAGGGCGCTGGCCGACCGACGATCCCGGACGGCGCGGTGCTCGGCGCCGCCGGTGATGCCGGGGCGGGCCGGAGTCCATGGGGGACACCGGCGTCTCGCGGGCACACCCTGCTCCTCGTCGACGACACCGCTTCGAAGCGGTACGTGCTCGGCCGGTGGTTGCGCCGTGGCGGCTACACCGTGATCGAGGCGGCGACCGGCGACGAGGCTCTCCGCCGCTTCCGCGAGGGCGGCATAGACCTCGTCGTGCTCGACGTAAGCCTTCCCGACATTTCCGGATTCGAGGTCTGCGAGATCATCAAGCGCGATGCAGTGCGCGGCACGACACCGGTGATCCATGTTTCCGCCGCCGCAGTCCAGTCGGTCGACCGCACCCGCGGGTTGGAGTCAGGCGCCGACGCGTACCTGGTCGAGCCGATCGACCCCAACGAGATGCTCGCCACCGTGGCCGCGATCCTGCGCTACTATCAGGCCCGCCTGCACGCGGAGCGGCTGGCAACACGCCTCGCGGATCTCGCACGGTTGGGCGCCGCGTTGAGCGCGACAACAAGCCAGCGGGCGCTTCTGCACGAGGCCGCGACCGGCGCTACGCGCATCTTCGCGTCGCCGGTCACGATCGTGGCCACCGCTCCGGACGGAAGCCGGCTCGCCGCGGTGAGCGAAGGGCCGGGCGAACGTGTCGAGCTGCGCGCGGCGATGATCGCCGACTCGGAGGATCGACCCGTCGGCGTCCACATCACCGACGAGTCGCCGGAGCGGTGGCCCCACGTGACCTGGCCGGCCGGCGACACCGTACGGGTGCTGACGATTCGGCAGCGCGCCGATCGGCCGCCCCTGTCGATCGTGGTTTCCACCGGATCGACGATGGAAGGTGCGTCGGTGCTGGCCCTGTTCGGCCAGACCGTCATGTCGGCGATGAACACCGCGCGTCTGTTCGACGAGGAGCACGACCTGGCTCTGACGCTGCAACGGAGCATGCTGCCGCGCACTCTTCCCTACGTGCCCGGTCTCGAACTGGCGGTGCGCTATACGCCGGCCGGCGACCGCGCCGAAATTGGCGGTGACTTCTACGAGGTCGTCAAGCTCGATGACCAGCTGATCGTCGCGGTCGGCGACGTCGGCGGACACTCGCTGCACGCCGCCACGGTCATGGGCGAACTCCGGCATGCGACGAGGGCGTACATCGCCGAAGGGCACGGCCCGGCCGGCGTGCTCGACCGGCTCAACCACTTCATCGCGCGCCTCATTCCGGGCGAGATCGCGACCATGTGTCTGTTGTCGATCGACGTCGCGACCGGTCGGACCAGACTCAGCAATGCCGGACATCCGCCGCCGCTCCTGCGCGGCCGCGACGGCGTACGGCTGATCACCGGCCGTTCTCCGCTGCTGGGCATCGTCGTGCGGCCGGCGACCGAGGTCGAATTCGTCCTCGAGCCGGACGACACGGTCGTGCTCTACACCGACGGGCTCATCGAAACGCGATCGGAGGCCCTCGACGAGAGCCTGGCCCGGCTGATCGACGCGGCCGCCAGTGTCGAGCGGGATCTCGAGGCATTCGCGACACGCCTCCTCGCCGATGTCGGACCGGCCGCTCCGGCCGACGACATCGCCATGGTGGTGGTCCGACGGGCCATATCGCATCGTGTCTAGTCACGGCGGTCCAACCCGAATGCGGCCGGCACGAATGCAGCCGGCACGAATGCAGCCGGCACGAATGCAGTCGGCACGAATGCAGCCGGCACGGACGCGGCCGGCGCGAAATGCGGCCGCCGACCCCGCGGCTGACAGAAGCCGCTCGGTGCGGCAAGGTGGGGGTGCGCGTCGTGAGCGAATGTTCGACGCGTGACTCGGCGCCGACGCGGGAAGGACGGTGACATGACTCGTCGCGGCGACCATCCGCCGAGCCCGCGGCTGCACGGCGCGGCCGCTGGCGACACCGCGTCTAGTCCGCCCGGAGACTGGCACCGCAACGGCGGTGCCCCAATCCAGATTTCCGCCGGCGGTTCGGGCATCGGGCGCCCGGACGACGCGAAGGGGTTAGCCGTCAGCCTGCCCGCCCTCGCCCAGTTGAGGCAGGCGGTGACCCGCCACGG
>DATCXD010000402.1:0-13058 GCA_036566005.1 Micromonosporaceae bacterium
GCCGCCCCGTACGTCCCGGCCGGCGTTCCGGTCCTGCTCGCCGCCGCCGTCGCGATGCTCGCCGGTCTCTGGCGTGGACCCGGCCCCGACCTCGCCGAACGAGCCGGCGAGCCGAGCGGTGAGCCGGCATGACGTGGATCGCGGTTCTGTCCGGATCGCTGGCCTGCTACCTGCTCAAGCTCGCGGGCCTGTCCGTGCCGCGCCGCGTGCTCGACGACAAACGGGTACGGCGGATCGCCGCGCTGCTGCCGGTCGCGATGTTGACGGCGCTGGTCGTGATCCAGACGTTCACCACCGGCTATCACATCGTGCTCGATGCGCGCGCGGCTGGGCTGGGCGCGGCCGTCATAGCAATCGCGTTGCGGGCGCCGTTCCTCGTCGTCGTCACGCTCGCTTGTGTCACGACGGCGCTGGTACGGCTGTGGACGTGACGAGCACCCGTTACGCCCGTACGCCGAACAGCAGGCCGACCTCGACCGTCTCCGGGAACGGTCCGTCGCCGACGGCGTCGCGCAGTCCATCCCGGAAGTGTTGCCGTTCCTCGCCGTTCGGCAGCATCTGCACCGGGAATGTGGACAGCACACCACCGACCAGGTGATCGAAGTCGAGAGTGTCGTCGTAGGCGACGCGCGTCGCCGACACCCGCAGACCGGCCGTGCCGAGATGGTCTCGATAGCGCTGCTGGGCATCGGAGTCCGTGCCGCAGGCCATCGTCGCCGGCCGTCCCATCCAGCCCTCGAGAAAGCCACGCAGCGCCCGCGACCACCCGATCTCCAGCTGCCACAACGGCTTGCCATTGGTCACCACCGCCACCCCGCCGCCCGGCCGGACCAGCTTGTGCGCTGTCTGGAAGACCGCCATGTCGTCCGTCCAGTGCAGGGCGGTCGCGACCGTGATCGCGCCGGTCGGACGGTTGCCCAGACTCGCGCCGATCGCCGGCAGTTCCTCGTCGGAGCCGAGCACCCAGGTGACGTTCGGGGCGTCCTCGTCGTGGCCACGAGCCAGCCAGAGCATGTCCGGTTCCGGGTCGA
Source organism: Micromonosporaceae bacterium (assembly GCA_036566005.1). Taxonomy (GTDB): domain Bacteria; phylum Actinomycetota; class Actinomycetes; order Mycobacteriales; family Micromonosporaceae; genus DASQPR01. The sequence goes on from DATCXD010000402.1 coordinate 1,032, forward strand.
CACCGACCACGGATCGCACGCGAGCGGCCACCGGTACGGTGAGCTGGCCGGTCCCGCAGCCGAGATCGATCACGGTGTCGTTGCGCGACAATCCGAACCGGTCCACGATCGCATCGATCGCGGCGGGCGGATAGCCTCGCCGATACCGCGCGTAGAGTCGCGCCACCTCGCCGCCGAAGCCAAGTTTGCGGGGCCTGCGTTGGGTGAGTGGCGCGTTCGGTGACGCGCCGGCTGGCTCGGTCGTGCCGGCTGGCTCGGTCGTTCCGCGTGGCTCGTTCGCGCCGGTTGGCTCGGTCGTTCCGCGTGGCTCGCTCGTCATCATGCGACCGAGAGTGGCAGTGCACGGCGCCGACGGACTAGCAGTTTGCGCCGTGCGCTGATTCCGCTCTCAGCTCATCGCCGCGGGCGACTACGCCGCATCGGCGGAAGCGGCGGACGGGTGCGGCAGGAACTGGATCAGGATCGCGACCGCGAGTTCGACAATCGTCAGGAACACGAGCCCGCCCGCGAACGCGCTCGGGATGCCGCTGCCGCCGTCGATGCTGCGATAGAACACGATCCCGATGACGGCGATGCCGATCGCGCCACCGACCTGCATCGCGGTCGACAGCACGCCGGCACCCGCACCGGCGTGGGCGGTCGGTGCGTACGAGAGGGCGAACGATGCCAGCGGCGAGAGGGCGATGCCCATCCCGGCGCCGTCCAGCACGAGCGACGGAACCAACCACTCGATCGCGCCCGTGGTGCCGGTCGCGTGCACGGTCACGATCATGCCGATGAGGCCAATCGCCATGAGCAGCGTGCCCAACGCGACCGACTGGCGTCCGAGGCGTGCAGCGAATCGGCCGGCGTTCATCGAGGTGACGAGGTAGCCGGCACCGATCGCGGTGAACACGACACCCGACGTGAGTGCAGACAGTCCGCGTCCTTCCTGCAGATAGATCGCGAACACGAGGAAGAACGACGCCTGGCCTGTCCAAAATACGACCTGGGTGCCGATCCCGACCGCGAAGCCGCGCGAGCGGAACATCGACAAGTCAATGAGTGGCGCACCCCCGCGCCTCGTCAGCGCCCGCTGGTAGAACCCGTACACCCCCGCAAGCACTGCGCCGGCGGCGAAGCTTGCGTATGTCCACCACGGCCAGCCCAGCGACCGGCCCTCGATCATCGGCAGCACGATCGCGACGAGCGCCAGCGTCACCGTGACCATCCCGATCAGGTCGAGACGGGCCGTGTGGGTTCCGGCTGACGTCGGAACGGTTCGCCGGGTCACCGCGAGCGCGACGATGCCGATCGGCAGGTTGATGAGGAAGCACGTGCGCCAACTGAGCCCGAACACATCGGCTTGGATCAGCAGACCGCCGATAAGCTGACCGAACACGGCGGCGATGCCCATAGTCAGGCCGTACGCCGTGAAGGCCCGGGTCAGAGAGCGGCCGGTGAAGGCCGTGCTCGCGATCGCGAGCACCTGCGGGGTGAGCAGGGCAGCAGCGATGCCTTGAGCTACCCGGGCGGCGACGAGTTCCGGCGCGGTAGCGGCGAGTCCGCATGCGAGCGACGCGAGGGTGAAGACGGCGAGCCCGGCCGCGTACATGCGTCGCCGGCCGTAGAGGTCGCCGAGTCGGCCGGCGGTGATCACGCCGGCCGCGATGGCCAGGCCATAACCGGCGACGGTCCACTGGACGTCGCCGGCGGTCGCACGCAGATCCGTCTGCATCGTCGGGATCGCCACGTTCACGATGAAAAAGTCAAGGGTGATCATGAACGTGCCGGCCAGGATCACGAGCAGGGTCGCCCACTCGTGCGTGTGGCGTGCCACCGGTGCGGCGGCGACCGGGGCAGCGGTGATGTCAACTGTGTCGTTCGTGGTCATGCCCGAAGCGTCGCCGTAGGTCAGCTGGCCTGTCGATTACCAGCGAGGTAATACAGACGCGCTGAGCTGCAAAAACAAACTGGGCCACGCGGTGCGACCGCGGAGGTCAAACCGGTGCGGAGGCGATGGATGTGAGGTAGCTCGCAGTCCCGGCGTCGGCCGGGAAGAACGTCTCGATGGAAAGCTCCGCGACCGTCAGATCGGTGGCCGTGCCGAACGTCGCGATCGTGCTGAACGTGTTGAGGATGCGATCGCCTCGGCGCAGCCGAAACGGCATCACAATGTCGGACTCGGGTGGCGCGCCCGTCGGATCGTCGCCGTCGCCCGGATGGGTATAGGCTTCGCACTCGTCCGCCAGCGCGGCGATCACCGGGTCGCCGGTCGCCGCCGCCTGTCGTCGGACGCGACGCAGGAACCGCTGCCGCACCAGCGCGTGGTCGACCAGGTCGGGCGCGAGGCCGTCCGGATGCAGTGTGATGCGCATCGTGTTGGCCGTGGGACCGGTCAGATGCGGCGGAAGGCCGGCCGTGAAGACGGCTACGGCGTCGTTGGCACGGACAAGGTTCCAGCGACCGTCGAGCACCAGCGCCGGGTAGGGCAGGTGCCCGCGCAGAACCGTATCGATCGCGTCAGACACCAGGGCCATCTCCGGTGCGTCGAGGGGCGTCTCCGAATATTCCGGCGCGAACCCGGCCGCCTGCAACAGCGCGTTGCGTTCCCGCAGCGGCACGTCCAGCTCAGCCGCGAGGCGCAGCACCATCTCGCGACTGGGCTTCGCCCGGCCGGTCTCGATGAAGCTCAGGTGCCGCGACGACACGCCGCTGACCGAAGACAGCTCAAGCTGGCTGACCCGGCGAGTCTGGCGCCAGCCGCGCAACAAGCCGCCGATCGGGGCGCGCGGTCGGGCTGCGGCGGGTCGGATCATGGTTGTCACACCAAAACCGTACGTGGGTACGCCGACACTTTGCGCTCGTCCCGGCCGCCGCGGCACCAGCGGCGCGGGCACGGGTACGGGCCATGTCCGTAGCCAGAGATCGATCAATGCGGTAGGACAGTCATATGCGCTACGCGCGGCTCGGCCGATCGGATCTCGAGGTGTCCGTCCTTGGGCTGGGGTGCGGCAATTTCGGCGGGATCGGGTCGACTCCGGAGCTCTTCGAGCGCGGCGACGACGAGCGGACCGCTTTCGCCCTCATGGACGCCGCTCGGGACGCCGGCATCACGCTCTTCGACACCGCGAACTCCTACGGTGGCGGCCGGTCCGAGGAATGGGTCGGTCGATGGTTGGCCAGCCGACCAGGGGCGCGCGACGAGATCGTGCTGACGACGAAGGTACGCAACCGGGTCGGCACCGATCCGCGTGACGAGGGCCTGTCGAGGCAGCACATCCGGTCGCAGATCGACGCGAGCCTTCGGCGACTGCACACCGATCGGGTCGACCTGTATCTGGCTCACGAGCCGGATCCCGACGTCCCGCTCGCGGAGACGGTCGCGACGTTCGACGAGTTGATCCGCGTTGGCAAGATCCGCCACTACGGTCTGTCGAACTTCTCCGGTGCGCAGCTCCACGCCGCGATCGCGGCGGCGACGGCCGGCGAACACGCCGAGCCGGTCAACCTTCAGTCCAGCTTCAGCCTGCTTGACCGGGCCGCGGCGGCGGACACGTTCGCGATCTGTGGCCGCCACGGTGTCGCGTTCACCGCGTTCAGTCCGCTCGCCGGCGGCTGGTTGACCGGAAAGTACCGAGCCGGCTCGCCGTATCCGGCCGGCTCACGGATGACGTTGCGCCCGGAGCCGTACGCTTCGTTCACCACCGGTTCGACGTACCGGATGATCGATGAACTGGCCCGGACGGCGTTGACGCGCGGTCTATCGTTGCCCACGATGGCGCTGGCGTGGGTGCTGGAAGACCCGGGCGTGACCGCGGCCATCATCGGCCCCCGGACACCGAGCCAGATCGCCGCGGCATGTGATGCGATCGATGTGACGATAGATCCGCAAGAGCACGCCGCGCTGGCGGATGTGGCCGACCGGCATGACATGAGCAGGCCAGTGTGAGCGATAGGAGCCCGGGATGAGCGACACATTCGTCATCGTCGGCGGCGGACTCGCCGGTGCGAAAGCGGCGGAAACGCTGCGCGCCGAGGGATTCGCCGGCCGGATCGTGTTGATCGGCGACGAGACGGAACGGCCGTACGAACGGCCTCCGCTGTCCAAGGAGTATCTGCTCGGCACGGGCGCTCGCGACAAGGCTTTCGTGCACGACGGGGGCTGGTACGCCGCGAACAACATCGATCTGCTGCTCGGCGTGCGCGTCACGGCGTTGGACGCGCACCGACGCACGCTGACGCTCGACGGCTTCGAGCCGCTTGCGTACGACAGGATGCTGCTGGCCACCGGCGCCCGCCCGCGCCGACTGGCCATCCCCGGCACCGACCACACCGGCGTGCGATACCTGCGGACGTTGCCGGACGCGGACAATTTGCTCGCCGCGTTGACCGAGGGCACGCGCGTGGTGGTGATCGGCGCCGGCTGGATCGGGCTTGAGACGGCCGCGGCCGCCCGCAAGCACGGTGCACACGCGACCGTGATCGAGACCGCGGCGCTGCCGCTGCAACGGGTGCTCGGCGACGAGGTGGCGACCATCTTCGCCAACCTGCACCGGGCGCACGACGTGGATCTACGACTGTCGTCCGGGATCGCCGAATTCCTCGGTGCCGGCGGCGCGCTGCGCGGCGTCCGGCTCGCCGACGGCAGCGAGATCCCGGCCGACGTCGCGATCGTCGGCGTCGGCGTGCAGCCGAACGTCGAACTTGCTTCGTCGGCGGGCCTGGACGTGGACAACGGCGTGCTGACCGACGCATCGCTGCGCACGTCGGACCCGGCGATCTACGCCTGCGGAGACGTCGCGAACTCACACAATCCGCTGGTCGGCTCGCGGATACGCGTCGAGCACTGGGCCAACGCCCTCAACGGTGGCCCGGCGGCGGCGAAGGCGATGCTGGGCCAGGACATGACGTACGACCGGGTGCCGTACTTCTTCTCCGACCAGTACGACCTGGGCATGGAGTATTCGGGGTACGTCGAGCCGGGCGGCTACGACCGGGTCGTCTTCCGTGGATCGACCGAGTTCGTCGACGGGAAGGCGCCGGAGTTCGTGGCGTTCTGGATCGCCGGAGGTCGGGTGCTCGCCGGCATGAACGCCAACGTCTGGGACGTACAGGACGATATCCAGAAACTCGTCCGAGCCGGGTACGCCGGCCACGCGGTCGATCTGGACCGACTCGCCGACGCCAATGTGCCACTCGGTGATCTGGTGGGCTAGCCGTTGCGTGGCGAGCCACAGTCAGCAGATTCTCGCAGCCGCGGTTCACGCGACTTTCATCTGCTCATCGCCGAAGTCGGCGATGAGCTTAAGCGTGCCCCCGAGCGCAGCTATGTATCGCGTGAGCACGTCTTGCGTGGACACGTCACCGGCCTCGATTTGAGATACCCGCGCCGTGGACACGCCCATGCGATCTGCGACCTGTTTCTGGGTGAGGCCGCGTCGCGCCCGCATTTCGGCCAACCGCCAACCACGCGCCTCATCGAGCATGCGCGCGATCGCGGAGTCGAACACTTCCCGACCGCCAGCAGACTCTATCGCCCGGTCGAGATGGCTCGTCTCGCGCCAGCCTCGTACGCCGCTCATGAATCGATCTCCCTTTCGCGCTCTTGCACATATATCTCGTAAAGTCGTTCTGCTTGCGGCACTGCCTTGCGATACCACTCGCTCCATCGTCCAGCCTTGTCGCCGGCGATCAGCATCACCGCGGATCGCCACGGGTCAAACACGAACAAGATCCGGACTTTCGAGCGGTGCGTAGAGGGTGGCCGCAGTTCCTTCATGTTCGAGATCTTTGACGCGGTGATCGTGTCGACGAGCGGACGACCCTGTGTCGGACCAGTCTGTTCGAGAACGAGAATTGCTTGGTTGACGAGTCGGTGACTCTCTCGGTCGGTGTCATACAGATCATCAAGAAAGGCTTCCACCTGGGAGGTTAGGAGGACCTCCCAAACCATGGCGCATCTCCCGAAATGAACTTAAGCATAAGCTTAACCTATGGAGGCGTCGAGTCGCCCTTGAAATCATGCGACATCCGTACGATGTCGAATCGGAGCGCCGTAGCCAGGCCGGTCAGAACAGCGCGGAGCCGAACGCGTCGCAGGTGGCACTGCTGTCACGTCGGGCCGCTCGGCGGTGCTGTCCTTCACAGCCATAAGCGCGACTAAGCTCGTACTAGTGGCCACGCTTTGAGACCGCGTCGCCGGCCGGGCCGCCCATGATCACGACCGCGACAGGCTCAGGACAAGGCCGAGCCGAACGTGTCGCAGGCCTTCGGGTCGCCGGTGGAGTAGCCGGTGGTGAGCCAGTGTTCGCGCTGCGCCGACGAGCCGTGGGTGAACGCCGACTCGTCGACCTGCCCGCCCATCTTCTTCTGGATCGCGTCGTCGCCGACGGCACCGGCGGCCGTGACCGCGTCCTGGATGTCCTGCGACGTGATGCTCGTGAAGATCGGCGTGCCGTGCGTGTCGGTCGTGGACTCGGCGTGCTTGGCCCAGACGCCTGCGTAGCAGTCGGCCTGCAACTCGAGCATCACCGAGAGCTTGTTGGCGTCGGCCGGATTGCGTTGCTGTGCTCGGCGCATGGTCGCCTCGGTGCCGAGGATGTCCTGGATGTGGTGGCCGTATTCGTGTGCCAACACGTACGGCTGCGCGAACTCGCCCTTGGCACCGAACTGGTTGGTCAGCTCGTCGTAGAACGTCAGATCGATGTAGACCTTGTTGTCCTCCGGGCAGTAGAACGGCCCGACGCCCGTGTCGGCCGGTCCGCAGCCGGTGTCGGTCGACCCGCTGAAGAACTCGGTCTGCGACCGGGTGTACTGCTCGCCGAAGACCTGCGGAGTCTCGGTCTGCCAGAAGTTCTGGATCGACTCGACGAACAGCTCATTACGGCAGTCTGTCTGCTGATCACGGTTCGGGTTGGCGCTCGAACAATCCGATACCGCATTCGATGAACCGCCGCCGCCGAGTGCGTTGACGCCGGCGAAGCCGCCGCCGGCCAACGCCATCAGGATGACGACGACCGTGACGATCAGGCCACCCTTGCTGGTCGGAATCGGGATGCGGCCGCCACCCAGGCCACCGAGTCCGCCGAAGCCACCACCGCCACGCCGGTCATCGATTTGGGTCGGGTCGACCTGAGCATTCTCGTTGATCTCCACGGTGTCCTCGCGGCGACTGGGGGAGGGGGCGTTCCACCACTACCCGTCACCGACGGCGACTAATCCTTGGCCGCGGCCGGCGAGATCCGGACGCAGCAGGAGCCGGGATCGGGCTGCAGGCGCGCGCACAAGCCGTCCGCCCCCAATCCGTCCAGCACGCCGGTGATCAGCGCCTCGTTCAGGCAGCAGACGAGCTCCGGATGCCGCACGGCGAGATCGTGGAAGGGGCAGTTGCCGAGCGACAGTTCGCCGGTCGTTCCGCGACGCGGTTCGAAGCCGAGATCGGTCAGCGTCGCGTACGCCGCCGAAATGTCGTCGGTCGACGCACCCGTGACGTCGGACGCCGCGTTATCGCGGTGGGCCGCGCCGATCTTGCGGCCGACATCGGCGGCGTGCCGCTCGGCGGCCGCTCGGGCATCGCTGGGATCGTCGGCCACCGCGTCCGCGAGTATTTCGCCGACGAGCTCGTACTGCGTCGGCGGCACGCTCATGGCGACGGTGCCGCCGGCCGGCTCGTAGACCTTGGGTGCTCGCCCGCGCCCGCGAGGCTGGTCGGCCGGCGCTTCGTACCGAGCGCGCAACAGGCCGGCGTCAACGAGCTTGTCGAGGTGGAAGGCGCTCAGGTTGCGGGAAATGGACACGGCCTCGGCGGCCTCCTCGCGGCTGACCGGATGGGCCTGCCGGCGGACGTGGTCGTAGAGCGCACGCCGAACCGGATCGACGAGCGCGCCAACGGCCTGCCAGCGGGTGCCTGCCACGTACCCAGAATATCACCAACAATTGCTATTGATAATAGCCGGCCCGCGGGGCAGGATGTGTAATTGCGGCAGCAAGCGTTGGCGAAAATGTTCGTCAACGACGCGTACAACCTCGGGAGGCGCCGTGCAGCAAGTGGCAGAGATCGGACGGAGTGCGGCCCCGGCTCCGGCCGTGAAGGTGGCGCCGCTTCGTGTCGTACCGGATGTGCCTGATCGCGATCTTGTGGCCGCGGAGCGCGCGGCCGCCGATTTCCTGCAGGCCCTCGGCGTGGAGCTAGACACCGAAAGCCTGCGCGACACGCCGAGACGGATGGCCGACGCCTACGCCGAGCTGCTCACACCGCGCGATTTCAACGTCACAACCTTCCCGAACGACGAGGGCTACGACGAACTTGTGCTCGTCCGAGACATCCCGATCCGGTCGGTGTGCGAGCACCATCTGCTGCCTTTCGTCGGCACCGCTCACGTCGGCTACCTGCCCGGCGACCGCATTCTCGGGCTGTCCAAGCTCGCTCGGGTGGTGGAACTCTTCGCGCATGGGCCGCAGGTGCAGGAGCGGCTGACCAAGCAGGTTGCCGATTGGCTGGATACACAGTTGCGGCCTCGGGGCGTCGGCGTGGTCGTCGAGGCTGAGCATCTGTGCATGACGTTGCGCGGTGTGCAGGCGGCCGGCGCGCGGACGCTCACCTCGACACTGCTCGGCGCGCTGCGGGACAACGCCGGCTCGCGCGCCGAATTCCTCGATCTCACCGGCGTCGGACGACGCTGACTAGTACCTCTCATGGGAGCGCATCATGACTGAGCAATTCGTGATTGTCGGTGCCGGGCTGGCCGGCGCCAAGGCCGCCGAGACGCTGCGCGGCGAGGGCTTCGATGGCCGGATCGTGCTGATCGGCGAGGAAGCGGTCCGTCCATACGAGCGACCGCCGCTGTCCAAGGGCCATTTGTTGGGTACGGCCGAACTCGACACCGCCTTCGTGCACACGCCCGACTGGTACGCAGAACACAACGTCGAGTTGCGGGCCGGCACCGCCGTCGAGGTGATCGACCGACCCAAGCGCGAATTGGTGCTCGCCGATGGTGACCGTGTCGCCTATGACCGGCTGCTCCTCGCGACCGGGTCGTCGCCGCGCAAACTCGACGTGCCCGGCGCCGACCTGGATGGCGTGCTTTACCTGCGCACCATGACCGACAGCGAAAACCTGGCGAAGCGTCTGGTCGACGGCGCGCACGTGGTCGTTATCGGTGGCGGCTGGATCGGACTGGAGGTCGCGGCGGCGGCTCGAGCGCGTGGCGCATCGGTCACCGTCGTCGAGATGACCGCGTTGCCACTGCAACGGGTGCTCGGCGCCGAGGTGGCGCGCGTGTTCGTGGCGCTGCACGAGGCCCACGGTGTGACGTTCAAGTGCGGCACCAGCGTGCGTGAGCTGCGCGGCGACGGCGATATCCGCTCCGTCGTGCTGACCGACGGCACCGATCTGCCGGCCGACCTCGTCGTTGCCGGCGTCGGGATCTGGCCCAATGTGGAACTCGCCACGGCAGCCGGGCTCGATGTTGCCAACGGCATCGTGACCGACGCGGCACTGCGCACGTCGGACCCGCGCATCTTCGCGGCCGGCGACGTCGCGCTCTCGCACAATCCGCTTCTCGACCGTTCCATCCGCGTCGAACACTGGGCCAATGCGTTGAACGGTGGTCCGGCCGCGGCCCGCTCGATGATCGGCCAATCCGTGTCCTACGACCGGGTGCCGTACTTCTTCTCCGACCAGTACGACCTCGGCCTGGAGTATTCGGGGTACGTCGAGCCGGGCGGCTACGACCAGGTGGTGTTCCGCGGTTCGACGGACATCGTCGACGGGAAGGCGCCGGAGTTCGTGGCGTTCTGGTTGTCCGGCGGTCGCGTGCTCGCGGGCATGAACGTCAACATCTGGGACGCGCAGGACGACATTCAGCGGTTGGTGCGTGCAGGGTATGGCGGTACGACGGTCGACCCGGCTGCGTTGGCCGATCCGAGCCGACCGTTGGCCGAACTGGGCTAGCTGGCGAACTGGGCTAGCTGGCGGCGGGGGCTAGCTGGCGGCGGGGGCTAGCTGGGGCTAGTTGGCGGCGACGGTCCGCGCCCGTGGGCGGATGACGTTCCAGCGGATCGCGCCGGCCATATCCCGAGCGTGTTCGAGCGCGGTGTAGTCGGTGCGCGCCAACTCCGCGGCCACGGCACGGTCGACATCGTGCCCGCTCTGCGCGAGGACGGTGCTGAAGTCGCGGCGTACGGGTTCGCGCAGGTCGTAGCCGTACGAGCGGTGCAGGCGGGCGAACAACGGCTTGTACAGCCGGGCTCGTTCGTGCAGGCCAGAGGAGTGCGACATCGGATTCTTCGGCCGGGCGCGGATGTAGTCCGGCAACACGTCGGCGAACGCCTGCCGCACGATCCATTTTTCCTGCCCGTCGCGGAGCTTGAGATCGAGCGGCAGCCGCATTGCCAACTCGACGACCGCCAGGTCAAGGAACGGCACGCGGGCCTCGACTCCGTACGCCATGCTGGCTCGGTCGACTCGCTGCAACTCCGTACGACACAGGTTGCGAATCTTGTGCCGAAAAAGGCGGCGCCCGGCGTCTCCGTTCCAGTGGTGATACATCGGGTAGCCACCGAATAGTTCGTCGGAACCGTCGCCGGTCAACACGACCTTCACGCCGAGTTCGCGTACGCGCCGGAACAATGGCACCGACACGACTGCGTTGATGATGTCGCCGTACTCGCTGAGCTCGGAAATGTGGATCGCTTCGCGAATATCGGCCAGTCGCAGATCGCGCGGTCGCACCTCGATGACCTCGTGCGGCACGCCGAGATCGGTCGCGAGCCGGCGGGCGTACGCGAGATCCTCGCTGCCGGGTGCGCCGATGGTGAACGCGACGCAGTCCGGGTGGAATTCCTTCACGTGCAACAACGTCAGCGAGCTGTCGAGCCCTCCGGAGAGGATCACACCGACCGGGAGGTCGGTGTCGACGCGGACGCGGATGCTGTCGCGCAGCACAGTGCGAACGAGTTTCGCCGCCTCGTCGGGGTCGTCGAGCGTGAGTTGATCGTCGCCGAGCCGTTGCAGGTCGACGTACGGCACAAGGGCGGGATCGGTGTCGGGTCCGCCCCAGCCGTGGTGGCCGGGCGGCACCTCGGCGATCGGCACACCGACCGGCACGAGCGCCTTGACCTCGGACGCCACATGGAGTCGACCAGCGTGGCGCGACCAGTAGAGCGGTTTGACGCCGAGCGGGTCGCGGGCGAGATAGGCGCGGCCGGTCGGTCGGTGCACGATCGCGAACGCGTACTCGCCGCGTAGCCGGTGCACGGCCGACTCGCCCCAGGCGAGAAACGCCTCGAGGACGACTTCCGTGTCGCTGTAGCTGCGCATTGGCCGCCCGAGCGCGACGAGGTCCGCCCGTATCTCCCGATGGTTGAAAACCTCGCCGTTGTAGCAGAGCAGCCAATCGTTGTCGGCGGACACCCACGGCTGGATCGCATGGTCGCGGTCGACAATGGGCAGTCGCCGCGTGCCGACGAGGACGTTGTCGTCACTCAGCGTCTCCGTGAGGTCACCACGGGACTCCAACGCCGCCAACATGCCACGGAACACGATCGGATCGGTCGGGTGGGCCGGGTGGTCGGGGTCACCCAGGACCAACGCGATGCCGCACATGGTCAGCCGCCGGTCCGCCGGGCGAAGTCGACAAGCAGCGAGCCGATCACGGTCGGGCTGACGCACACGTGCCACGCCTGGCCTTCGTCGATAAGGTTCATGCGTCCGGCATCGCGGTGTCCGAGCAGCAGCCGTTGGAGCACACCGTGCGCCCCGTACCGGCGGTACCAGTTCATTTCGATGTCGACGCCGTAGCCGGTGCAGTGTGAGCTGGGCAGGATGGCGGCGTACCCGAGCGCGCGGAGCCGGTGTTGATGTCCGACGCTGCGCGTCATGCTGTTGACCCACAGCGGCGGAGTACCGCGCGGCGCGACCGAGCGGAACTCCACCGCCAGCTGGTTGATCAGCTCAACGACGGCCGGGCGTGCCTGCGTGAAGCGCAGGCCGGCCGTGCGTGGTCGGCGGTCCGGCACAATTCGCCGTTCGGCGGCCCGCCACGC
>DATCXD010000417.1:0-9496 GCA_036566005.1 Micromonosporaceae bacterium
ATGGCACGCAAGCGATAGCAACCGACAGCAAGCGACAGCCACTGAGCCATTCAACGTAACGGCGGGTGACGCTGGGTAACTGACTACACCTGAGTGGGACGACACACCGGATCCGTTGTGGTGCAACGAGAAGAAGAACGAGAAGAAGCAGAACGCCGGCATGAAGGTGATCCTCCTATAGATCAACTGGTGGTCGGACCACGATTGGTGGCAGTGATGGGGTGTGCCGGCTGGAGCTGTCGATCGAGATGAACGAGTGTGCGCGGCGCCAGGGGTGGTCCTCGTCTTGATTAATGCGTTGGCAGGCGAGATCTCGCGCGAGAATATGACCACCATGCCGGAGACAGGGACTGTCGTTGCGGTCGCGCAGCTCGCGCTGGCTGTAGGGGAACTGGACGCTAATCGGCAGGCGGCCAGGGCGGCGGTTGCGGAGGCGGCGGCTGCAGGTGCGCGGCTGGTAGTGCTGCCGGAGTTGTCCGACTCGGGATACGTCTTGTCGGATGCTGACGAGGCACGATCGTGCGCGTCGCCGGCGGCAACTGGGGTGACGCTGCGCGAATGGCGCTCGCTGGCCGGCAGGCACAACCTGACCATCGCCGGCGGGTTCTGCGAGCTGGGGCCGGACGGGAAGCTGTACAACAGCGCGGCGATCGTTGACGCATCTGGCACGAGGGCCGTGCATCGCAAGGCGCACCTGTGGGACGCCGAGAAGAAGATCTTCACGCCCGGCGACGACCCGCCTCCGGTGGTGGAGTTGCCGTTCGGCAGCGTCGGGCTCATGATCTGCTACGACCTGGAGTTTCCGGAATGGGTGCGGCTGGCCGCGCTGCGCGGTGCTGATCTCATCGCGGTCCCGGTGAACTGGGCGGCGTCAGGTTCGCCCGCGCCGCCTGGTGAGCGATCCGGTGAGGTGATCGCGGCGCAGGCGGCAGCCTCGTCCAACGGCGTGTTCATCGCCGTCGCGGACCGATGCAAGACCGAGCGTGGCGTGGACTGGCTAGGCGGCTCGGTCATCATTCGGCGTGGTGGCTACCCAGCGGCCGGGCCGTTGTGCGCAAACCGCACGGCCTTGCTGACGGCCACGATCGACCTCCGGCTGGCACGGGACAAGCGGATCGGTGAGCTGAATAACCTGTTCACCGACCGGCGGCCGGATCTGTACGCCCGGCTATGGGACGTTGCTTACCCGGCCGCGATGACCGCAGGCTCGTGAGCCCCTTCCGCGCGACGGGTTGTGACTGATCGTGGTCATGTGGTTCGGGCGTGGTCGAAGTGGAGCAGGATCAGGGCCGCGGCGACGATCTTCCCGATACGCCACGGGTCGAGGCTGACGTTGCGCAGAGCCTTGAACGTCATCTTCAGCAGGCTGTTGCCGCGTTCACCGATGGCGCGCAGGCTGTTGTGCGCCTTGTTGAGCTGCTGCTGCTCAGCGGTCAGGCGACCGCCTTTGGGTTTCTTGAACGCCACGGTGATGGTGTCGGACTCACCTTCATAGCCCAGATCCCCGAGGGTGCGCAGGTCACCGGCGGCCTGGACCAGGGCGGGCAGGATCTCGCTGTGGGTACGTACCGCGGTGGTGTCGTGCTCGCGACCCGGGCGCACCTCGGACGTCCAGATCGGCCAGCCGTCTGGGACGCTGATAACCTGCACGTTGCCGCCGTGGTTGTCGTGTTTGCCCGACCACCACAAGTCCACCCCGGGGGTTGGTCCGGGCGTGGACACCCGATCGGTCTCCACCAGGGTCCCGTCGATGTTCACGTGGCTGTATCCAGCAGCCTTGGCCGCCAGCAGCGCCCCGTGCAGACCCGGCGCCCGAGCGGCCAGTACGTCGATGCCCTCGTGCAGATAGTCGAGCCGGTCGACTTGCCGATCCCGTTGTCCCGGGCCAACTGCTTCATCCGGGTGCCGTCCAGGAATCAGCGCAACGCCAGCACGGCTTGGTCGTGGCAGGACAGGGACCTGGTGTCGGTTCGGGTGCCCCGTGCACCCGCCCGGCGGCCAGCAGCCCGGCCAGGAACTCCACCGTCTCACCGCGTACCGGCAGCACCGCCGTGTATGTGACACTCATCGTCGACGCAGAGCCCTCTATGAAGTTGATCCCGGGAAGGACCAACCTTCATACCGGGGTTTTGCGTCTTTCCGTTGCACCACTACGGATCCGGCGTGTCGCCGCACCCAACCATGACCGACTACCGTCCGTTACCCATCGTTACGCGGAATGGTTCAGTGACTGCGACGCGACCACCGCTGGACACGGCGGCCAGCCCGGAATACGACGGGTAACGTCTGGATCCGTGACCAGGATCATCGCCGGCACGTACGGTGGCCGCCGGCTCGCGACTCCGACGGGCCCGGACACGCGACCGACGGCCGACCGGGTCCGGGAAGCGATGTTCAGTGGCCTCGACTCGACCCATGTGCTCTACGGTCGGCGGTTCCTCGACCTCTACGCGGGCAGCGGCGCGGTCGGACTCGAGGCCGCTTCCCGTGGTGCCGAGCATGTGCTGCTTGTCGAATCCGATCCCAAGGCCGTCCGAGTGATCCGGGAGAACATCGCCGCCCTCGGTGTCGGTCACCTGGTCACGCTGGCTGCCCAGCGGGTGATCTCCGCCCTGGCCGCCGGCCCGACTGCCGGCCCGACTGCCGGCCCGGCCATCGGCCGAGGCAACGACGCTGACAGCCCGAATGCCGGCCCGTCTGCCGGTCGAGGCCACCTCGCCGCCGGCCCGGCCAACGGCCGAGGCCACGTCGCCGCGGACAGCAGCTCCGACGGATTCGGCAAGGGCTACGACATCGTGTTCGCCGATCCGCCGTACGACCTCGGCGAGGCGGATGTGACCGCGATGCTGGACGCGCTCGTCGGACACGGATGGATCAACGCCGGTGGTCTGGTCATTCTCGAACGATCGAAGCGCTCGCCCGAGCCGACCTGGGTGCAGTCGGTCACCGCCGAGCGGTCTCGCCGCTACGGTGAGGCCATGCTTTGGTACGGTCGCCGTTCATGAGCACCCGCGAGCCAAGCCGGGCCGTGTGCCCCGGTTCGTTCGACCCCGTCACCAACGGGCATCTCGACATCGTCGGCCGCGCCAGCCGGCTCTACGACGATGTGATCGTGGCCGTGCTCGTGAACCACTCGAAGCCCGGGCTGTTCACTCACACCGAGCGCATGGAGATGCTGCGCGAGGTCACGAAAGGCCTGGAAAACGTACGGGTCGCGTCATTCGAGGGTCTGCTCGTCGACTTCTGTCGCACCGAGGACGTCAAGGTCGTCGTCCGGGGCCTCCGGGCCGTCACCGACTTCGACTACGAACTCAAGATGGCTCAGATGAACTACGGTCTCTCCGGTCTGGAGACGCTCTTCATGCCGACGAATCCGCTCTACTCGTTCGTGTCGTCGAGCCTCATCAAGGACGTCGCGAAATGGGGCGGAGACGTGTCGCCACACGTACCCGAGATAGTGGCGGCCCGGCTCGTCGAACGGCTCGCCGAGCTGTATCCCCGTACCCCTGGAACGGGAACCGCCGGCGAATAACCGCGACTCGCCCTCGCAGCAGTCGCGTTTGCCCAGGTCGCGGACGTTTGCTGGGACCGCGCCGGACAGTGGTGTGTTGTGCATGTCACGCTGTGGCCGGCTTCGGCTCAGCGGTTCGGTCAGTCGCCCCCGGCGCGCCGGACCGTCATGATGGTTGAGCCGCGCATGATGGATAGGTAAACATCGCGCTCGCACCGCCTGGCGGAGCCGCGGGCCTGGCGTCGGGGGTGGGCGGCACGGTGAGCAATGTGACGGGAGTGTTCGTGGATCCGCTGGATCGCATCGACGAGATCATCGCGCTGGTGGAGGGTGCCCGCTCGATGCCGATGTCGCGCAACTGCATCCTCGACCGGGGCGAGCTGGTCGCGATTCTCGATCAACTGCGCGTTGAGTTGCCGAGCGAAATGCGCCGGGCGTCGGCCCTGCTCGATGAGCGGGACAAGATCCTCGACGCCGGCAAGCGCGAAGCCGACCGGATCATCAGCGAGGCCGAGAGTGAGCATGCCCGGCTCGTGTCGATGAACGAGATCACCGTGTCCGCTGAGCACGAAGGTGCCCGCCTCATCTCCGACGCCCGAGCCGAGGCGCAGCGGCTGCGTGACGAGGTCGACGACTACGTCGACACGGCCCTGGCCAACTTCGAACAGTTCTTGACGCGGTCGCTGGCGTCGATCGAACGTGGCCGGGACAAGATGCACGCGCTGCGGGAGATCGGCTCGTTCGTCGGCGATGCCGACGAACGCCCCTTGCCGTTCTGATCGGCGTCACCGATCGGATCGGCGTCACTGGTCGGCGTCGAGGTTCCGCGGTGATTGATCTTGCGGATAAACCGCCGCGATTCGACGCGTCCAACCAGGCTCGGGTACGCTTTTCGTCGGCCTGTGCGCCGACATTCCCGTACCGAGATCGCTAGGACAATGCGTAACCATCCGACCCACCACCTCGACGCCCGGGCGCCGCTGGTCCTCGACACGAGGGACCTGCCGCGTAGCCCGGGTTCGATGCGTGAGGTGCGCTGGGTGGTGCCGGCTCCGAAGGATCTTGGCCTGGCACTGGTCGGCGTTCCGGCCGGCGCCGACCTGGCTCTTGATCTGACGATGCAGTCGG
Source organism: Micromonosporaceae bacterium (assembly GCA_036566005.1). Lineage (GTDB taxonomy): Bacteria > Actinomycetota > Actinomycetes > Mycobacteriales > Micromonosporaceae > DASQPR01. Next base: position 4,640 of record DATCXD010000417.1, read on the forward strand.
TGACCGAGGGTATCTATGTCTCCGGCCACGTCAGCGGCCCACTCGCCGGCGAGTGCGGCCGGTGCCTGCGCTCGATCGAGGACACTGTCGACGTCGACGTCGCGGAGCTGTACGCCTACGCCGACAGCACCACGGACGAGACGGCCGAGGAAGACGAGGTCGGTCGGATCGAGGGCGACCTCATCGATCTGGAGCCCGTCGTCCGCGACGCGGTTGTGCTGGCGCTACCGGTCAATCCGGTCTGCGACGAGGACTGCCGGGGGCTCTGCCCCGACTGCGGCGTACCGTGGGACGACCTGCCGGCCGACCACGTCCACACCGTGGCCGATCCGCGGTGGGCCGCATTGAGCAAGCTTGGCTCGGCAGACGCCGGCCAGGGCAACGACCGTTCGACGGGTACGTCGCCGAACGGTCACACCGTGACCGAGAATTAGGAGTACGCAGCCGTGGCCGTCCCGAAGCGCAAGATGTCGCGCAGCAACACCCGGTCCCGTCGGGCCAACTGGAAGGCCACGGCGGTCGTGACCGTCGCCTGCCCGCAGTGCAAGTCCCCGAAGCTGCCGCACGCGGCGTGCTCGGTCTGCGGCACGTACAACGGCCGCCAGATCATCGAGGTCTGACGGCGATCGTCATATCGAGACCTCGCCGGGACGCATCGCGCGGCCGGCGAGGTCGTCGGTCTCGTGGCGGCAGAGCCGTGAGCGGTCGTCCGCGCCGCGTCAGACCGGCACCGCACGAATCGGCGCACCGCACGTCAGCGCCGCAAGGGTCGGCGCATCACACGTCGGCCCCGCAAGGGTCGGCGCATCAACAGGAGACGTCATGAAGTCCCGCCCACCGGCGACGCTGCTCGAAGCGGCCGTCGGTGTACGGCTCGATGCCGAGCTGCTCGAACGGGCCTTGACGCACCGGTCGTACGCGTACGAGAACGGTGGCCTGCCGACCAACGAGCGCCTCGAGTTCCTCGGGGACGCCGTGCTGAGCGTCGTGATCACCACCTCGCTGTACCTCGAGCATCCGACCCTGCCCGAGGGAAATCTGGCCAAGCTGCGCGCGAGCGTGGTCAATATGCGCGCACTCGCCCGGGTCGCTCGCGGCCTCGGCCCGGCCGGGCTCGGCGCACATCTGCGGCTCGGCAAGGGCGAAGAGTCGACCGGTGGCCGCGACAAGGCGAGCATCCTCGCCGACACGCTGGAAGCGTTGTTGGGCGCGATCTACCTGGAGCACGGTTTACCGGTAGCGACGAAGGTCATCCACAAGCTCTTCGATCCGCTGATGGCCGAAGCGGCCGGGCGCGGCGCCGGCCTGGACTGGAAGACGAGTCTGCAGGAGCTGACCGCGTCGCTCGGGCTCGGTGTACCCGAATACCGCATCGAGGACGCCGGCCCGGACCATGCGAAGACGTTCACCGCGTGGGCGGTCGTGTCCGGTCAGTCGTACGGCGGCGTCGAGGGTGGCAGCAAGAAGGAGGCCGAGCAGCGCGCCGCCGAGGCTGCCTGGCAGGAGTTGTACGACCCCGCACCGCACTCGGACGCGCCCGCATGACGCGCGGCGAGCGATGCCGACGTGGCTGACATCCGCCACACCCGCACGCCAGCGGCGGCCGCTTCCGGCGCCGAGCGCGCCTCCGGCATAGCCCCCGTGTCCGGCGCCGAGCCCAAGTCCGGCGCCGAGCGCGCCTCCGGTATGGATCCCGTGTCCGGCGCCGAGCGCGCCTCCGGCGTGGTGGCGATGCCCCGCTGGGACTGGGCCCGCGACGCCGGTGTCCCGCTCGCCATTTTCGCGGTCACCCGGGCACTGCAGATCGCCATCCTCGAATGGATGCTCCCGCCCGGCTCGACACTGTCCGGACGGCTGCTGAGCTGGGACGCGGAGTGGTTCATCCGGGTCGCCACGCACGGCTACCCGCACACCTTCACGTACGATCCGGGCGGCAGCCTCACGGGCAATGAGCTGGCGTTCTTCCCGCTCTATCCGTGGCTCATCCGCATCGTCGACAATATCGGCGTCGCGCCGGACAACAGCGCGCTCGCGGTTGCCTGGTTCGCCGCCGCCGTCGCGTCCGTACTCGTCTATGCGCTTGTCCGCCGCGTCGCGATCGGCACGGGCCAGTCCGCGACAGTCGTGCGACGGATCGGATACGCGTTCGTCGTCCTTTGCTTCGCCCAGCCGTTGTCGGTCGTGCTCTCGATGGGTTACAGCGAGCCGGTGTTCCTCGCGCTCGTGGCCGGCATGTTTCTCGCGGCGTACCGACGCTGGTGGCTGCTGGCCGGTCTGCTCGGAGCGGCAGCGGGCCTGACCAGGCCGACCGGTGCGGCGGCGGCGATCGGCCTTTCCGTCGCGGCCGTGATGTGCCTGGCCGACCGCGCTCGCGGTGGGCGGGAGAAAGTCGCGGCGGTGGTCGGCTCGCTGATCGCCCTCGCCGGTGTCCCCGCCTACATCGCCTGGGTCGGCCTACGCGTCGGCGACGTCGACGCATGGTTCAAGATCCAGACGGCCGGTTGGGGCACCACCTTCGACTATGGGCGATCGACCTGGGATTTCGTGACGACCACGGTGCGCACCGGTGCCGACTGGGTGGCTATCAGCGTGGTGCTGATCCTGATCGCCGCGACGGTCGCCCTCGTGATCGGTGTACGCCAAAATGCGTGGCTGCCGCTCACGGTCTATGGCGTACTCGCCTACGTCCTTGTGGTCGGACAGGCCGGCTTCTTCCACTCCAAGCCGCGGTTGATGCTGCCGGTCCTGCTGGTGCTGTTGCCGGCGGCCTGGGCGGCCGGACGGACCCGACCGGGTCGGGCGGCGTGGTGGCTGGCCGGCTATGCGCTGTTCGGCCTGTGGTACGGCGCGTACATGATCACCGTCTGGCAGTACGCGATCTGATATGCCCGAGTTGCCGGAGGTCGAAACGGTCCGCGAGGGCCTTGCCGCGTGGGCTGTCGGCCGACCGATCGACGAGGTGGAAGTGCTGCATCCGCGCGCGATCCGGCGGCATCTGCCGGGCGCACTCGACTTCGTTGGGGCGCTCGCCGGTCGGACGATCGTCGACGTGCGGCGGCGCGGCAAGTATCTGTGGCTGCCGCTCGACGACGGCGCGGCGATCCTCGCGCACCTCGGCATGTCGGGCCAGTTCCGGCTGGGTGCCGTGAGTGCGCCGGACGAAACCCACCTCCGGGTACGGATCCGCTTCGCCGACGGCGACCCGGAACTCCGCTTCGTGGACCAACGGACGTTCGGTGGCCTGTCGATCAGTCCGGGCGGCGCCGACCTTCCCGACGAGATCGCCCACATCGCCCGCGACCCGATGGACCCGCAGTTCGACGACGCGGCGTTCGTGTCGGCGATCCGGCGGCGGCACACCGAGATCAAGCGTGCGCTGCTCGATCAGTCGCTGATCTCGGGCGTCGGCAACATCTACGCCGACGAGGCGCTGTGGCGGGCAAGGCTGCACGGTGCTCGACCGACCGACGCCTTGACCAAACCGGCGGTCGAACGGCTGCTCGGCCACGTTCGGGATGTGCTCGGCGCCGCATTGATGGCCGGCGGGACGAGCTTCGACGCGCTCTACGTCAACGTGAACGGCGAGAGTGGCTACTTCGATCGGTCGCTGCACGCGTACGGGCGCGAAGGCCTGCCCTGCGACCGATGCGGTGCACCGATCCGGCGTGAGTCGTTCATGAATCGATCGTCCTTCTCGTGCCCGACCTGCCAACCTCGGCCACGTACGGCAATCCGGCGTTGAGCCGCCGCACCGCCGAGTCGGTTCGTGCACGCCACTCTTGATCCGCGTTGGTGCGCCGTCATGGTCCTATCGCCACCATGATCAGGACGACGAGAGTGCACCAGGTCGGATCCGGCGGATCAGGTCGGCCGCATCGGGGGTCGCCTCGGCGGTCGGGTCGGCGGTCGCGTCCGCGTAGACCGTACGGACGGCGTCGATCGTCGTACGGAGGGCAAACAGGCTCCGGGCGCGCTGCGAGCAGGCGGTCGACTGGCTCCGGCGGCGGTCGGCCGACCCGAGCAACGCGAGGCACGCGTCGGCGAGCCGGTCCACGTCTCCGTACGGCACGGTGGTGGCGGCCGTTCCGGCCACGGCACCGAGCGCGCCGTCGTCGAGGCAAACCGTCGGGCGCCGGCACATCATCGCCTCGATCAGTGCGTACGGTGCTGCTTCATGCCGACCGGACACGACGACGATCTGACCGGTCGCGTACGCCGACCGCCGGTGGTTGACCGGACCGAGGAAGAACACCGGATCGCCCGGCTTGACCACGCCGGCCGTGACGGGTGGTGCGCCGACGATCAGTCGGATGTCGGGGTGGGCAGCCCGAAGTCGGGGGAGCGTACGCAGCAATGTCCTCGCGTCGCGGTCCGGGCCGAGAAACGTGATCGTCGGCTCGGCCGGCTCGCCGCGCAGCGGTGGGCAACTGTGTGGGTCAACGCCGTAGCCGACGACCGTGACGAGTGCGGGATCGGCACCATGGTCGAGCGCCCAGCGGCGCAGCCGCTCGGTCGGGGCGGCGATCTGAGTCGCCTCAAGGTAGGCCAACCGCGCGAGCGAACGGAGAAACCGGAGGAGCACGGTGCGCACAGCCGGCCGACCCGACGTGCCGGCCAGAATGCTTGCCGTCAGGTATGTGTCGTGCTCGGTCAGGACGAACGGCGTCCCGGCACGCCACTTCGCTCCGATCGCGACGAGCGCGCCGAGGCTCGCGTCGGTCGCGTGATGGAGATCGGCCGTCTCGACCGGCGTGGACAGAACCCGCAGCGCGCGTTCGAGCACCGCGGCGATCTTCTCGGCGTCGGCCGCGGTCGGCTGCGGCAGGGCCGGCTGCGGCAGGATCGCCTCGGCGTTCG
>DATCXD010000426.1:0-7227 GCA_036566005.1 Micromonosporaceae bacterium
GCCGGTCGCGGTCGAGATGCCGCCCCGCGACGTACGGCCAGATGGTCAGGGCGCGACCGCGCCATCGCACGATGCTCGGCGACTCGGGCGTGACCACCTCCGGCACGTACGCCCGCAGGGCGGCCGCGACTCCGTACGCCCAGCGCAGCTCGGCGTCGGACCGCCACACCGGCGCGGCCCGTACGACCAGTGAACGTGGTGCCATGACGTGCCACAGCAGGCATTCGTCACCACCGCGAATCGGAGTCGCCGCGTCGATCCGGATGCCGAAGCCAGACCACAGTGCACCGCGAAGATCATCGTCCAATGCCGACCGTTCCAATGCCGACCGCTCCAATGCCGACCGGTCCAACGGCGACCGGTCCAAATGCCGGCCGTTCCGATGCCGGCGTTCCAACCGACCGTCAGGCGAGATTGGCCGAGCGAGGGTAGGTGTCGGCCGGATCCGTCAGCACGTTAACCAGGTAGGGCACCCCCGAGTCGAACGCTCGGCGCAGGGCGCCGGCCAGGTCGCCGGGCTTGCCGACGGTTTCCCCGGCGCCGCCGAGGGCCGCGACCACCTTGTCGTAGCCGAGTTTGGGCTGCAGGTCGGCCACGACGTCATAGCCGTACATCGCCCGCATCGGGTGCTTCTCCAGACCCCAGATTCCGTTGTTGCCGACGACGATCACGACCGGCAACTTCTGTCGCACGAGCGACTCGACATCCATCAGCGAGAACCCCGCGGCGCCGTCGCCCATCAGCACGCAGATCTGCCGGCCGGGGTAGGTCACGCGGGCGCCCATGGCGTAGCCGAGGCCGGTGCCGAGGCAGCCGTACGGACCCGGGTCCAGCCACGATCCCGGCGTGGCCGGCTCCAGGTATTTGCCCGCGTACGAAACGAAGTCGCCGCCGTCGCCGATCGTGACCGCGTCCGGCGCCAGGATGTTGCGCAGCTCGCCGTAGACGCGGGCCGGTTTGATCGGATCCGAGTCCGCGAGCATGTTCTCCGCGTCGAGCGTCTTCGCCGCGTCCTCGGCCGCCCGCAACTCTTCGACCCACTCCGAATGGTCGACTCGGTCCCCGGTGTACGACGCGATCTGGGACAGCGTTAGCCGCAGGTCACCGGCCGGCGAACACACCGGGGTGAGGTGCGAGGCGCGTTGCGACGGCTCGTCCACGATGTGGATGACCTGCGCATCGCCGAAGTCGCCGAAGGAGAGCCGGAAATCCAGCGGTGCCCCGATGACGACGATGACGTCGGCGCTGCCGAGCGCGGCCCGGCGCGCCTTGGCAAACGCGAGCCGGTGGTCGGGGGGCAGCGCACCCCGGCCCATGCCGTTCGCGAACACCGGCACGACCATGGCCTCGGCCGCCTCGCGCAACTCGGCGATGGCGTCGCCGCCGTACACATCCGATCCGGCGATGATGACCGGTTGCTGCGCCGCGGCGATCATCGCCGTCGCCTTCGCGACATCGGCGGGGTCGGGCTCGATCGTCGGGATGTCCGGGGTCGGGATCGCCGCCTCGCCCGAGCCGTAGATCACTTCGAGCGGCAGATCAAGGAATGCCGGCCCGCGGTGCGGCGTCAACGCGGCGGTCAATGCAGTGCCGACCGCGGACGGTACGTCGTCGGTCGCCAAGATCGTCGATGCGTGCTTGGTGATCGACGCGACGATCGGCACGTGATCCATCTCCTGCAGGCTACCGGAGCCCCAGCGGAACTGCGGTGCCCGGCCGCCCAGCACCAGGACCGGCGCCGCGTTGAAGAATGCGCTCGTGATGCCGGACACGCCGTTGGTGACGCCGGGTCCGGCGGTCAGCACGGCAAGTCCCGGCCGTCGGGTCAGCTTTGCGACCGCCTCCGCGGCGAATACCGCCGACTGCTCATGGCGCACGTCATAGAGCGGGAAACCAGTCTTGTGCGCCGCGTCGAAGAGCGGAAAGACGTGGCCGCCGGACAGCGTGAACATCGCCCTCACCCCGTACGCCCGGAGTGTGGCGAGCGCCAGGTCGCCGCCGTGACCCTCGATCGTGTCCGTCATCCGTGCCCCTGTCTGGTCGTCCGTGTGCCGGTACGTTACCGCCCGGTAGGCCCGGAGGCCATGTCACAGCCCACGCCTAACGTGACCCGCATGACCCCCGACACATGGACGGTTGATGACCATCTTCGCGGCAAGCCGCCGGCGTCCGTAGCCCTCTATCACGAGTTCGTCGATATCATCGACGCGTTCGGCCCGACGACGACCGTCGTCGGAAAGACGATGATCGTGTTCAAGGGCGCGCGTCGGGGCTTCGCCGGCGCCAAGCCGACATCGCGCGGGCTGACCGGCTACTTCGACCTGACCCGGCCGGTGGCGGATCGGCGGTTGACTAGCGCGACGCCGTATACGAAGCGGCTGTTCGTCCATCACTTCAGCCTGACCTCGCCGGACGATCTGGACCGTGATTTCGTCGGATACCTCCGTGCGGCGTACGAGGTGGGTCAGGGCGCGCACCTGCGGACCTGATCCGCTCCCGCCGGCGTGGTTCACTGCCCGGTGAACTTCGGCTTGCGCTTCTCCACGAACGCCGCCATGCCCTCGCGCTTGTCATCCGTCGCGAACAGCGCGGCGAACAGCTGCGACTCCCATCCCAGCCCGGATGCGAGATCCATGTCGAGGCCGCCGTCGATCGCCATCTTCGCCGCCCGCAGCGCCGCCGCCGGACCCGTCGTGTACGGCTTCACGAGAGCCACCGCCGCGTCGTAGACCTCGGCCGCTGTCGGCACGACCTTGTCCACGAGCCCGATCGTGAGCGCCTCGTCGGCCCCGACGAACCGGCCCGACATCACGATTTCCTTCGCCCGGGCCGGCCCGATCAGGCGCGGCAGCCGCTGGGTGCCGCCGGCGCCCGGGATAACGCCGAGATTGATCTCCGGCTGGCCGAGCTTCACGTCGGCGGCCGCGACCCGCCAGTCACAGGCGAGGGCGAGTTCGCAGCCGCCACCGAGGGCGTAGCCGGTGATCGCGGCGACGACCGGCTTCGGGATCCGGGCGACCGAGTCGAACGCCGACGTGAGCCGACCGGCGCGAGCGGCCATCGCCACGTAGGACATGTCAGCCATCTCCCTGATGTCGGCACCGGCGGCGAACACCTTCTCCCCGCCGTACACGACAACGGCGCGGACCTCGTCATCGGTGGTGCAGGACAGGGCCGCGGACCGCAACTCCTCCTGGATCGTGATGTTCAAAGCGTTCATCGGCGGCCGGTCCAACCGGATCGTGCCGATGCCGTCCGCGACCGTCAATGCAACGAACTCGCCCACCAGTGCCTCCCGCTCCATCACTAACCAAGGTCGCCATGAGCCTACGACCGGAGGTCATCGGGAGCACACCGGCAAATGCACCGCACCAGTCGGCCGCGGAGCGTCAGACGCGGGCCATCGGATCTTCGGCGTCGACGATCTGCACGCCGAGCGGGAAGAGCGAAACCGGAATGAGCTTGAAGTTCGCGAGACCCAGCGGGATACCGATGATCGTGATGCACTGCGCGATCCCGGAGACCAGGTGGCCGAGCGCCAGCCACCATCCGGCCAGGATCAACCAGATGACGTTGCCGATCGCGGAGGCGACGCCGGCCGTGGGGTTGCGGACGGTTGTCCGGCCGAATGGCCACAGCGCGTAGTTGGCGATCCGGAAGCTCGCGATGCCGAACGGGATCGTGATGATCAGGATGCAGCAGATGATGCCGGCGATCACGTATCCGAGTGCGAGAATCAAGCCACCGAAGACGAGCCAGATGACGTTCAGGATGAGCCGCATGTCCTCATCGTCGCGGACGATGTCGAGTTCACGATCCGGGAACGCCGAGATTGCCTCCCCATTCGTCGCCAGGATGCACAATCCCTCGTCCCGAGGGCGCACAATCCCCCGTCCCGAGGGCGCACAATCCGTAACGAGCCCGGGCGGTCAGGATGCGGCGCGAGCCGCGAACCGGCCGTCGGCGTAGGTCACCTGCAAGGGCAGCCCGAACGTGTCGCTCAGGTTCTTGCTGGTTATCGTCTGCCGCAACAGCCCCTGCGCCACGATGCCGCCGTCGCGCAGCAGCAACGCGTGGGTGAACCCGGCCGGGATCTCCTCGACGTGGTGGGTAACCACCACCATCGCCGGCGCATCCGGGTCGTCGGCGAGACCGGTTAGCCGGCGCACGAGATCTTCCCGGCCACCGAGGTCCAGGCCGGCCGCCGGCTCGTCGAGCAGCAGCAACTCTGGGTCGGTCATCAGAGCCCGGGCGATCTGTACGCGTTTGCGTTCACCCTCGGACAGCGTTCCGTACGCACGGTCGAGGAGCGATCCGGCACCGAGTTGGGCCAGCAGCGCTCGGGCCCGACACTCGTCAGCCGACTCGTACCGCTCGCGGAAGCGACCGACCACCGCGTACGACGCCGTGACGACGACATCGAGCACGGTTTCGTGGGTCGGCATCCGATCGTGCAGGCTCACAGTGGACAAACCGATCCGCGTCCGCAGTTCCGTGACGTCGACGCGACCGAGCCGCTCGCCCAGGATGTGGACAATGCCGCTCGTCGGATGCAGCCGCGCGGACGCGATGTTGAGCAGCGTGGTCTTACCGGCGCCGTTCGGGCCGAGCACGACCCACCGCTCGTCCAGTTCCACCCGCCAGGAAATGTCGCGGACCAGGAACTTTCCGCCCCGTACGACGCTGGCACCGACGACGTCGATGACGACGTCGGGATCGACCGTGTCCGGACGGGTCACGTCCGGGTCGGCCGCCGTGGCGACGGCAGCTCCCGACGCGAGCGGGGGCAATGCGGTCGGCGCCGACGGCGAGGGGGATTGCACGTCGCCATCAAATCACGAAGTGGCACGCCACTGGCCGCACGGGGCCCACGGCGAGCGGGATTCGTCATAGGGTGACCGCTCAACGGGCCACCGCGGTGCGGCCAGCCCAGTGGCGCGAAGGCGAGAAGCGGATGTCCCCCGTCATCGAGATCGACGGCCTCACGAAGAGCTACCGCCGGTTCGGCCGCGACTCCCGCCGTGCCTTGGACGGCTTCGACATGCTCGTGGACTCCAATCAGGTCCACGGATTCCTTGGGCCGAACGGTTCGGGCAAGACGACCACCCTCCGTACGCTGCTCGGTCTCGTCCGTGCGAACACCGGCACGATGCGGCTGCTCGGCGCGCCGGTGCCTGGCACGCTCGCCGGCGTCATGCCGCGGATCGGGGCGATCGTGGAAAGCCCGCAGTTCTTCCCGAACTTTTCCGGGCGCCGCACACTCGACCTCTTGGCCATCGCCGGCAACCTCCCCCGCGCGCGCGTCGACGACGTGCTGAAGACGGTCGGCCTCAGCGACCGGGCCGCTGATCGCGTGAAGACGTACTCGCTCGGCATGCGCCAGCGCCTGGCCGTCGCGTCCGCGCTGCTCAAGTCGCCGGATCTGCTGATCCTGGACGAACCGGCGAACGGGCTCGATCCGGGCGGCATCCGCGAGATGCGGGATCTGATGCGGTCACTCGTCGCGCACGGCACCACCGTCGTGCTGTCTAGCCACATCCTGGGCGAGATCCAGCTCATCTGCGACTCGGTCACGATCATTGCCGAGGGCCGCCGCGTCGCCCACGGTCCGGTCGCCGACGTGCTCGCCGCTTCGGACAAGGGCGAATATCGGGTACGGGTGCCGGACCTCACACGAGCCGCCGCCGTGCTCGCCGCGGCCGGCGCGAATGTTCGAACGGGCAGCGATCACCTGGTGGTCGCCGACGTCGCCGACCCGGGCTGGGTCACCGCGACGCTGGCGCGCGAGTCGCTGTTTCTCACCGAGCTCACCTCCCTTACACCCGATCTCGAGGGGGTCTTCCTGGAACTCACCGGCACGATGCCGACCCAGGGCCGCCACCGTCAGGCGCCGGAGATGGCGTCGTGAGTGTCGTGGACGCCGAATGGCGTCGCCTCTTCGCCCGGCGCTTCACGCGCATCATGCTGGCCATCGTCGTCGCGTTGTTCGCCGCCGTCGCCATCGGCGTGGCCGTGAACTATCACCGGATCACCGCGGCCGACCGGGTGGTCGCGCAGCAGCAGATGGTCGCCGACCAGCAGCAGATGACGACGCAGCTGGCCGAATGTCAACGCGAGCAGTCCGATCCGAGCGCGACGGGACCATACAACCCCCTGCCACCCGGCCTGACCTGCGAGCAGATGTTCACACCGCCCCAGCTCGACTGGTTCCTACCCCGCCAGTGGATCCTCACCGAGCAGGCGAAGGCGATGCTGACGGTGTTCGGCGGTCTGCTCGCGCTGTTCGGTTTCGCGGTCGGCGCGTCGTACGTCGGCGCCGAGTGGTCGTCGGGCGGCATGACGAACCTGCTGCTGTGGCGGCCGCGGCGCGTACCACTGCTGGCAGCGAAGCTGGGCACGCTCCTTTTCGGCGTGGCCATCTCCGGGCTCGGCCTGCTGGTGCTGTGGGCGGGCATGTTGAGCGCGATCGCGACCACGCGCGGCCGGTTCGGCCACCTGACCGCTGGTGTCGTCGAGTCGATGGCGTTGTACGGCGTCCGTGGCATCGCGCTCGGCCTGGCCACGGCGGCGCTCGGGTTCGCGATCGCCACAGTGGGCCGGAGCACGGTCGCGGCGCTGGGAGTCGCGATCGGCTACGTCATCGTCGTCGAGGCCGCCGGACATCTGGTCCTGGCCAATATGCTGCATGTGGCCAAGCCGGAACGGTTCTTCCTGTCCAGCTACGCGTCGGCGTGGTTGGCCAAGAAGATCTCGTTCAGTACGTCCGGCGCCTGTACCGTGACGCCCGGCGGCGGCCAGGAGTGCAGTTTCACCGACTGGTCGATTTCGATGTCACACGCCGCCCTCGTCGTCGGCCTACTGCTCGCGATCGTCCTGGCCTGGGCGTTCACCGCGTTCCGCCGGCGGGACGTGACCTGATCGGTCGTGGTCGGCGATCAGCCGGCGTGGCCGAAGATCTCGTTGCGTACGTCAACCAGGGCGGTCCGCAGGGCACCGTCCACCACCGGCTCGGCCGGTCCGGAGGCCATGACCACCCGTGGCGCGATCGGTGCGATCGCGGCCACCTCGTGCTCCACCCGCTGGGCGAGTGCCGGCCCGCCGGCCACGTTGACCTCACCGGCCAGCACCACCAGCGGCGGATCGAGCACCACGCACACCGACGCCAGGCCGAGTGCGATCCGGCTCGCCAGCTCGTCCAGCAGCGGCCCGCCGGGGCTGCCGACCTGG
>DATCXD010000431.1:0-4323 GCA_036566005.1 Micromonosporaceae bacterium
ATCATGCCCCGTCCGGTGCGCCGGCGCGCCGGCTGCCATGCCGCCCGCGCCGGCGGAGATGCGCGTTGGCTGCTGCTTTGCGCGCCGCCTGCTGTGCCGCCCGCGCCCACGGCGGTCAGCGGCGCAGATAGAGGTCGCGCATGAGACCGATCTCGGCGCCGTGGTGGGTCTGCTCGTCGATGAGGGTGGTCATGACCTCGCGCGCGTTTCGGGGGTGGCCGAGATGGCTCGGACGAAGCTCATCCAGGTCGGCGTCGTCGGCTGCCTCGATCCAGTCCGTGATCGGTGCCCGGCTGTCGTGCCAGTAATGCCGGGCGCCCTCGGCGCTCTTGGGCAATATGAGATCGGTGAAGGTGCGCTCGCCGGGACCGAACGCGTGTTCCCAGTAGATCCAGTTCCCGTTCGCGATGTGGACCAGCCGCCACGCGATCGTGGTCACCGGTGCCGGATCGGGTGCCGGAACGTCGTAGTCGATGGTCGCGCTGCCGTCGGCCCACGGATGAACTGTCCACATGTCGATGACGGGAGCCCAGAAGAATTCGGGGTCGGTGATGCCGTCGAGGCGCTTGTCGAGCCGGTCGGCCGAGGTTCGCCATTGGTCGGCGAGGATGTCACAGGCGCTGCGCATAACGCACGCTAACGCAGCGTCGAGTCCAGGCGCGACCGGTTCGCTTCCACCCAGTCGTACGCGTCGCGAACTTCGCGCACGGCGCCGGCCCGACGGAGCGCGACGGCATACGGTGCCCCGGCCCGGGCCTCCGCCTCGATGCCGCGCCAGCAACGGTCCTGCCACCACGCGATCGTGTCGACAAGCTCCGACCGGTCGGCCAGGCCGTACGCGTCGGCCATCGGCCGTACGCGCCGGGCCGCGGCCGCGGTGTCCGCCACGTCGGGTCCGAGGCCGACGTACTGCCAGCACATATGTGCGACGTCGTGGATGCGGCGGCCGGGTGCGGCGATGTCCCAGTCGATAAAGGCGACCGGCTCGTGGTGGCCGCCGACCCGGCGATAGACGGTGTTCTTCGGCGAGAGGTCGTTGTGGCAGACCACCTCGGCACAGTCGATCGTGTCGGCACCCTCGCGACCGTCGGCACCGGACAGCAACGGCGACCCGACCGTCAGATCGTGAAACTCCCGTACGGTCTCGCCGACGCGTACGGCCCCGGAGACGTACCCGCCGGCCAGCGGAACCTCGGACATTGGCTGCGCTCAGCCGAGCATCGCCGCGAGACTCATACCGGGCAGCATGACAGGGCAGCATGACAGCGCAGCATGACACGTGGCTAGCATGGAGGCGGGCAGTGCGCCTGCCCGTGCCCGGTACGACCGCCCACGCCGGTTGCGTACATCGTGGCCAAGAGGCTCCGACTCAGCGTACGGATGTCGGTTGCTCTTGATCGGCAGCGGGCGTGGGTGGCCGCCGGAGGTTTGGGCGATGACCGACGTAGAGCGGAATGCACGTAACCGGGCCCGCAACCGCGCGATCCGCGCGCATGCGCGAGAAGCCGGCCTGCCATTCGCGGAGGCCGCGCGGCAGCTCGACCACGCTGGTGTCCGCGCCGGCGAGACAATCGCCAATCACGGTCGGACGATCTATCCGACCGCGGCCGATACCCATCGACGATCACTGGTCGAAGCACGCTTGCGTCGATCCCGAGCCGATCGCATCGCGGACACACGTCGCGCCGCTCGCCTACCCGGCGGTCGCGCGGCCCATCTCGTCGATCGGTTCCCGCCCGGCCGTGGCGTCGACGGCACCGGTGTCGGACCGCTCTACGCCGGTCCGGAGATGATCGATACGCTCGCCCTGCTGTATCTGGTGGTCGCCGACGAGAATCCCTCCGTCGTACCGGCCGTCGGCGACCTCGCCTGGATCGCCGAACTGGGGGAGGAGACCGCCCTCGACACCGCCTGCGCCGCGCTCGATCGCGCGGTCCGCCGCACATTGGACAGCGGTACGCGGATGCTTCGGCGCGTCCAATCCGCGCTCGATTCCGCCGGCCGCGACGCCAATCCGCGGATACGGCACGAGGCGACCCGGCTCGGCGGCGCATATGCCGCACTGTCATCGGACGCCGGCGCGCACGGGCCGCTGCCGTTGATCGGCGCCCGGCAGATCCTCGACGCGCTCCTCGTCGTCGCCGACGACGGGCATGCGCCCGGCACGAGGGTACGCATGCTCGCGCCGCCCGATCGCGATCGGACCGCCACGATCGTCGGGGCGCAGTGGGGTCCGGCCGGGCCACCGATCGCGTACGAGATCCGCCCCGACGCAGCGCCAGCCGTCGTGGTCGCCGCGCCCGATGACCTCGTCGTGCTTGCTCGTCAGGACGTCGCGCCGATGGCCTCGCACTGATCGTCCGGGCTGACGCTTCCCAAACACGGACCCGCACCCGGACGCCGCCGCACTGACCGGGGGGTCCGGTTCGTCGGCTCCGGTCGACCGCGACCGCCTACGCGACGGCGTGCGCGGCGTCCGACTCGAGCGTTGATTCGTCGGTCGTCGACAATGCATCTGGCGCCGCGTCTGGCGCTGGCCCGGATCCGCATGGCTCGTCATGCATGTAGCGCTTGCCCCGCAGCGCCGATGCCGCAGAGGCGACCAAGGCCATGATCGCCGCCGCGCTGAACACGATGACGAGGCCGTGGTGGAATGGACCGGAGATCAGGTTCGGGAAGTATTCGTGGCCGGTCAGCGTCGCGGCGTTGTGGGCCGGCAGGGCGGTCAACACGTTCGCGCCGAGCAGGTGCTGCATCGGATTGATGCCGAGGAACGCGGCGAATAGCGTGCTGACCGGGGGGAGCGTTGCCACTTGAGAAGCGGTCCCGGCCGGAACGCCCTGCGCGGCGAGTCCGGCGGTGAGCGTATGCGGAAGCGCGCTCGCGAGACCGGCGATCATCAGCGAGAAGAAGATGCCGATCGACAGCGACGTACCCGCGTTCTGACAGGTCGCGCGCATGCCGGATGCGACGCCGCGGTCGGCCGGGGCAACGCTGCTCATCACGGACGACGTGTTCGGCGCCGAGAACATGCCCTGGCCCAGGCCGCACACCAGAATCAGCAGCGCGAACTCCGGATAGCTGAAGTTCACCGGAATCAGCATCAACCCGGTGAACGCACCCGCGACGATCAGCAGGCCACTGGTTGCGAACAGCCGCGAACCGAACCGATCCGAGAGGACTCCGGAGACAGGTCCAGCGATCAGGAAGCCAGCCGTCAGCGGTAGCAAGTAGATGCCGGCCCACAGCGGTGTCTGTTCGAAGCTGTAGCCGTGCAGCGGCAGCCAGACGCCCTGCAGCCAGATGATCAGCATGAACTGCAGGCCGCCGCGGGCGGTCGCGGTCAACAACGCCGCGATGTTCCCAGCCGCGAACGCACGGATCTTGAACAGCGCGAGGTTGAACATCGGTTGGGCGACCCGCGTCTCGACCAGTACGAATACGGCGAGCAGGACGACCCCGCCGATGAGGCCGGCGAGTACCAGGGGATTCGTCCAGCCGGTTGGATGACCACCGTACGGCTGGATGCCGTATGTCATCGCGGCCAGGATGAACGCGGCTCCGAGCGCGAACGTGAGGTTGCCGGCCCAGTCGACGCGTGCCTTGACCCGGGTGCCCGTTTCGCGCAGGCTCCGATATGACCAGATCGTGCCGACGACGCCGAATGGCACGCTGATCCAGAAGACCGCGCGCCAGTCGATCGCGGCGAGCAGACCGCCGGCGACGAGGCCGAGGAACTGGCCCGCCAGCGCCGTGATCTGGTTGACGCCCAGGGCCATGCCGCGCTGGTTCGCGGGGAACGCGTCGGTGAGGATCGCGGCCGAGTTCGCCATCAGCATCGCGCCGCCGGTCGCCTGGACCACGCGCCAACCGATGAGCCACAACGCGCCGGCGCGCGCATGGAACGGATCCAATGACAGCGCCACCGATGCCACGCTGAAGATGGCAAAGCCGAGGTTGTACATGCGGACGCGGCCGAACATGTCGCCCAGGCGACCGAGCGACACGACGAGTACGGCCGTGACGAGCAGGTAGCCGAGGATCATCCACAACAGGTAGCCGATGTTGGCCGGGGCCAGCGGGTCCAGGCCGATGCCGCGGAAGATGGCCGGCATCGAAATGATCACGACCGAGATGTCGAGCGTCGCGATCAGTACGCCGAGCGTCGTGTTCGACAGGGCCACCCATTTGTACCGGTCCGGTCGAGCGCCGACCGCGCTCACAGCATCACCGCCAGGCGCTCGAGCAGCGGCGTCACGTCCGCGAGTTGCTGCTGCTCGGCCGGTGTGAAGCCGGTCGCGAGGGCGCGGGCCATCCGGGCCG
>DATCXD010000437.1:0-9482 GCA_036566005.1 Micromonosporaceae bacterium
GTGGTCGGAAGCGCCGCCGCCGCGCCGAATTGCGCGCCCAGCGCCACCAGCATGGGTCGGAACCGCTTGCCGCCGGCCTCCATGCCGTGCAGCGCCGCCTTGGCGATGAGGGTGTCGTCGCTCGCAACGACCGCGCGCAGCGCCGACTCGACCTCGGCCAGGATCGCCGCCGCCGACGACTCGACGCCCGCGTCGCCGATATCAACGCCGAGAATCCCGGCCGATGCGCTCGTCACGGGCACAACGATGCCACATCCGCTTGCCACGACCGTCCCTCCCCCGGCGTCGACAGGCTGACACATGCGGCGGGTGCTTCGATGGGCGCCCGCCCCACGGACCCCAGCGCGGATCAGCTCGGGATCAGCTCAGCGTAGGAACTCGGCGGCCTTGTTCGCGAGATCCAGTACAGGCGCCGGCGCGACGCCGAGGACGAGGGTGGCCAGGACGCCAACGGCGAGCGCCGCCGATGTCAAGGCGCCGGGAATAGACACCGTCGGGGTCTGCTCGCCCGGATCGGACAAATACATCATCACGACCACGCGCAGATACGGGAACGCGAGGATCATGCTGGTGACCACGCCAATGATCACGAGCCACGTCTGGCCACCGCCCATTCCAGCCGCGAAAACCGCGAACTTGGACGTGAAGCCGGAGGTCAGCGGGACGCCGGCGAAGGCGAGCATGAGGAACGTGAAGATCGAGGCGTACAGCGGCGAACGCCGGCCGAGCCCGGCCCAGCGCGACAGGTGCGTCGCCTCGCCGTCGGCGTCCCGGACCAGCGTCACGACGCCGAAAGCGGCAATGATCGTGAAGCCGTACGCGACGAGGTAGAACAGACTCGACGACAGCCCCTCGCGGTTCAGCGCGAGCATGCCGACCAGGACATAGCCGGCGTTGGCGATCGAGGAGTAGGCGAGCAGGCGCTTGATCTCGGTCTGCGTCACCGCGATGATCGAGCCAACGAGCATCGTCAGCAACGCCACCACGCCAAGCACGAGCTTGTAGTCCCAGCTCGCGCCCTGGAACGCGACGTACGCCACCCGCAGCAGCGCCCCGAATCCGGCCGTCTTCGTACAGGCGGCCATGAACGCCGTCACCGGCGTCGGCGCGCCATGGTAGACGTCCGGGGTCCAGACGTGGAATGGCACGGCGGCGATCTTGAACAGCAGACCCATGGCGACCAGCCCGAAGCCGCCGAACAGCAGCGCCTCGCTGTTGGGCGAGTTGAGCGTCGCGTTGTGGATGCCGGCGAAGTCAACGACCCCGGCGAATCCGTAGATCAGGGCGATACCGAACAGGAAGAAGGCGGACGAGAACGCCCCGAGCAGGAAGTACTTCAACGCCGCTTCCTGCGACAGCAGGCGTCGGCGCCGGGCCAACGCGCACATCAGGTAGAGCGGCAGCGAGAAGACTTCGAGTGCCACAAACATCGTCAGGAGGTCGTTCGCCGAGACGAAGAGCAGCATGCCGCCGAGGGCGAACAAGATCAGCGGGTACGTATCGGTCACGCCCGGCTCGCGGCGGGCCTGGGTCCGGTCGGCCTGGGTACCAGCGGTCACCGCCGCCGAAGCGACGAACGGGCCGCCCCGCTCGACCGACCGCTCGGCGAACAGCAATAGCGACACCGCGCCGAGCAGGATGAGAGTGCCCTGTAGGAACAGCGCCGGGCCATCGACCGCGACGGCCCCGCCCGCGGTGATCGTGCCCCGGTTCGTGGCGGTGAATCCGGTCGCGTTGAGGATCACGAAGACGAACGCGGCGATCAGGGCGGCCAGCGCGACCAACACCTGCGCCGGCTGCCGGCTGTAGCGCGGCGCGAACGCCTCGATCAGCACGCCGACGAGCGCCGCGCCAAACAGGATCAGCATCGGCATGAGCGCCGTGTAATCCAGGTGCGGCAGCACGAAGTTCCCAGCGGCGACCGCCGGTTGCACGAGGTTCACTTGCCGCCTCCCGAAGCGGCCGTCGGGGCGGGGTCACTGGAGCCGATCTGGCTCAGCGTGGCCTTGACGGCGGGATTGATGACGTCGATCACCGGCTTCGGGTAGAAGCCGAGCAACAGGATCAGCGCGATGAGCGGCGCGACGACCGCGACCTCGCGCTTGGACATGTCCTTGCGCATCGCCTCCACCCGCTCGAGGGCCGGATTCAGCTTGCCGTGCGTTGCCCGCTGCACCATCCACAGCGCATAGGCGCAGGCGAGGATGATGCCGGCGGTGGCAATGACCGCCACCGCCTTGTGGACCGTGAAGGTCCCGATCAGCACCAGGAACTCACTGATGAACGGCGACGTGCCGGGCAGCGACAGGGACGCCAGGGCGGCGATGAGAAACACCCCCGCGAGCACTGGTACGAGCTTGCCGGCTCCGCCGAAGTCACCGACCAGCGCCGAGCCTCGCCGGCTAGCCAGCATGCCGACCACGAGGAACAGCAGCCCGGTGGCGAGGCCGTGGTTGATCATATAGAGCACGGCACCGGTGCCCGCCTGCGTGGTGAAGGCGAAGATGCCGATGCCGATGAAACCGAAGTGGGCGATCGACGTATACGCCACCAGTCGCTTCAGATCATTCTGCCCGACCGCGAGCAGCGCGCCGTAGAGGATGCCGACGAGCGCCAGCGCGAGGCCGAGCGGGGCGAAGTAGTGCGACGCGTTCGGGAACAGCGGCAGGCAGTAGCGCAGGATGCCGAACGTACCGACCTTGTCCAGGACGCCGACGAGCAGCGCCGCGGCACCGGCCGGAGCCGCGCCACCGGCATCCGGCAGCCAGGTGTGGAACGGGAAGAAGGGCGCCTTGATGGCGAACGCGACGAAGAAACCGAGGAACAGCCAGCGTTCCACGCTGGTGGACATGTGCAGCGTGGTGAGTTGCTGCCAGTCGAATGTACCGGCGCCGAAGTGGTCGCGCCCGACGACCCAGAGGCCGATCACGGCCGCGAGCATCAGCAGACCGCCGACGAACGAATAGAGGAAGAACTTCACCGCCGCGTACTGTCGCCGCGATCCGCCGTACGAGCCGATCAGGAAGTACATCGGCACGAGCATGACCTCGAAGAACATGTAGAACAGGAACACGTCGGCCGCCGCGAACACGCCGATCATCGTGAACTCGACCGACAGCAGCAGCGCGAAATACGCCGGTACGCTGCGCTGGCTCGGCTCGGCCTCGTGCCAGGAGGCCAGGATCACCAGCGGCACGAGGATGGCGATCAGCAGGATCATCACGAGAGCGATGCCGTCGGCCTGCAGCGTGAATCGCGCGCCCCAGAACGGAATCCACGGGTACGACTCACGGAACTGGAAGCGCGGACCACCGGCCTTGAACGCCACCCACATGCCGACGGCGAAGCCGAACACCACGATCGACCAGAACAGCGCGACGACCTTCGCCAGTTGTGTCTTGGCCCGCGGCACGAGCGCCACGACGGCCGCGCCGACGAGCGGCAACAGCGTCAAGACGCTCAGGTACGGGAATCCGTGCATCATGCGGCCTTTCCATCGCGGGTGCCGTGCGATGCCGGCCGCGCGAGCGCGAGAACCGGCGTGGTGAGCGCGAGCGACAGGGTCATCCGACCGACACCGCCAGCAGTGCGACGAGCACGAGCAGCGCGCCGCCGAGCATCGAGAGGGCGTACGACCGGACGTAGCCGGTCTGCGTCCGGCGCAGTCGACCCGATCCGCCGCCGACGAGCGCGGCCAACCCGTTGACGAGTCCGTCGAGACCCTTGTTGTCGAAGTAGACCAGCGCTCGGGTCAGGTAGACGCCCGGCTTCTCGAACAGCGCCTCGTTCAGCGCGTCGCCGTAAAGGTTGTTGCGGGCCGCCGTCACGACCGGACCGGCCGGCTGCGGCTCGAGGGCCGTGCCGCGCCGGAACAGCGCCCATGCGCCGACCGCCCCGATCACGACGAGAAGCAGCGTGAGCAGAGTGACTGTCAGTTCGTTGGCATGTGACTCGGCCCCATGCAGGTCCGTTACCGGCGCCAACCAGTCGACGACCGATGTCCTCATCAGCCAGCCAGCGATGATCGAACCGACGGCGAGCAGGATCAGCGGGATCGTCATGACGAGGGGCGACTCGTGCGGGTGCTTGTTCTCCTCGGTGTATCGCTCCGGGCCGTGGAACGTGAGGATGAACAGCCGCGTCATGTAGAACGCCGTGATGCCGGCCGTGATCATCGCCGTGAGCCCGAGCACCCACCCGGACCAGCCGGGCCGGTTGAACGCGGCCAGGATGATCGGGTCCTTGGTGAAGAAGCCGGACAGCGGCCAGATGCCGATGATCGCAAGCCAGCCGGCCATGAACGTCAACCAGGTGATCTTCATGTACTTGCGTAAACCACCGAAGCGCCGGATGTCGGTCTGATCATGCATGCCGTGCATCACCGAGCCGGCGCCGAGGAACAGATTCGCCTTGAAGAAACCGTGCGCCAACAGGTAGATCAGGGCGAGGGCATAGGCACCGCCGCCGAGACCGACGCCGAGGAACATGTAGCCGATCTGCGACACCGTCGACCAGGCGAGGATGCGTTTGATGTCGTCCTTCGCGCAGCCGATGATCGCGCCGCCGAGCAATGTGACGGCGCCGATTGCCACCACGACCGACTGCGCGTCCGGATTCGCGTTGAAGATCGGTGCCGACCGGGCGACGAGGTAGACACCGGCGGTCACCATCGTCGCGGCGTGGATGAGGGCGGAGACGGGGGTCGGGCCCTCCATCGCGTCCGGCAACCATGCCTGCAGCGGGAACTGGCCGGACTTGCTGACCGCGCCGAGCAGCAGGAGCAGCGACAGGGCGAGCGTGACGCCCTGCGATGCACGACCGACGCCGTTGAACACGCCGCTGAAGCTGACGGTGCCGAACACCGCGAACATCACGAACATGGCAATGCTCATGCCCGCGTCACCGACGCGGTTCATGATGAACGCCTTCTTGCCCGCGGTCGCGGCTGGCGGCCGCAGGTAAAAGAACGCGATGAGCAGGTACGAGGCGAGGCCGACGCCTTCCCACCCGAGGTAGAGCATCAGGTAGTTGTCCGCCAGCACAAGCGTGAGCATCGCCGCCACGAACAGGTTGAAATAACCGAAGAATCGTCGCCGGCCTGGATCATCGGCCATGTAGCCGACCGCGTACACGTGGATCAGGAAGCCCACGCCCGTGATCAGCAGGACGAAGATCGCGGCCAGCGGATCGAACAGGAAGCCGAAGTTGATCTGCAGCGAGCCGACCGGGATGTAGCTCCACAGCGTGAGCTCAGCCGTCCGCGAGCCGGACAGCCCACGCAGCGCGATGAAGTCGATGAGCCCGAGCACGAACGCGGCACCGACGCTCGCGACGCCGAGCAGGTGCCCCCACTTGTCCGTGCGCCGACCGCCCAGCAGCAGCACCGCGGAACTGGCGGCCGGAATCGCGATGAGCACCCAGACGGCCGATAGCACGCCATGCGCCGGCGCGTAGGTAACGGCCGCGGTGATAGCGGCCGGGGAATGTTCAAGCATCGGCGGTCCTCAGTACTTCAGCAGGTTGGCGTCGTCGACGCTGGCCGAGCGTCGGGTACGGAAGATCGACATGATGATCGCGAGCCCGACCACGACCTCGGCCGCCGCGACGACCATCGCAAAGAACGCGATCACCTGTCCGTCGAGGGTGCCGTTGATCCGGCTGAACGTGACCAGCGCGAGGTTCGCCGCGTTCAGCATCAGCTCCACGCACATGAACAGCACGATCGCGTTGCGTCGGATGAGCACGCCGACCGCGCCGATCGTGAACAGCATCGCGGCGAGTACGACGTAGTACGTCGGAGTCATGAGGACGTCCCTCCGGTCAGCGTGCGCTTCGGCTCCGCCTCTTCGTTGGTCAGTTCACGTGCGGGCAGGATCTCTGAGATGCTCCGGCCGGCCGGCGAGCCGTCGGGCAGTCGGGCAGCGGTTGCCACGGAGTCCGACGTCGCGAACACACCCGGGCCGGGCTTCGGCGCCGGGTAGTTGCCCGGGGCGAACCGTGCGCGCACCATCGCCGGCTGCGACCGGTCAACGTCCTTGTCGCGCTGACGGTGGGCGAGCACCATCGCGCCGAGCGCCGCCGTGATGAGCAGTGCCGAGGTGATCTCGAAGGCAAAGACGTATCTGGTGAACAGCAGCTGGGCGATGCCTTGCACGTTGCCGTTGCCAGACCCTTGCGTGCTGTGGGCCGTGTTGGCCGCGGTCAGGTTGACGCTCGGCCGGTTGATCGCCCGCCCGAGCGCGGTGCCGAGCAGCACCGCGAGACCGGCGCCGAGCAGAACGGCCGCGACGCGTTGGCCGCGTAGCGTCTCGATGATCGAGTCGGACGCGTCCCGGCCGACCAGCATGAGCACGAACAGGAACAGCATCATGATCGCGCCGGTGTAGACGATGATCTGCACGACACCGAGGAACGGGCCGGCCTGCAGCACGTAGAACACACCGAGCGACAGCATCGTCGCGACCAGGAACAGCGCCGAGTGAATCGCGTTGCGCGCCCAGACCATGCCGATCGCGCCGATCAGTGACACGACGGCGAGCGGATAGAAGGTCCACTTCTCGCCGCCGGACACGTGAGTCGCACCGGCGGCCAGCAGCACCAAATCATGACTCATGGCGTGTGCACCTTCCGCCGCTCACCCGGCAGCTTGCCGACCGGGGACACGTGGCCGGGTGCGTGCTCCGCGCCCGCGCTCGTGCCCGGGTTGTCCAGCCCTGACAGGTAGTAGTCCTTCTCGTTGTCGCCTAGCCGCATCGGGTGCGGCGTTTGCTCCATGCCTTCGAGCAGCGGAGCGAGCAGTTGCTCCTTGGTGAAGATGAGATCGCGGCGGTTGTCCCGGGCCAACTCGTACTCGTTGCTCATGGTCAGCGAGCGCGTCGGGCAGGCCTCGATGCACAGGCCGCAGAAAATGCAGCGGGCGTAGTTGATCTGGTACACGGTCGCGTACCGCTCGCCGGGCGAGTAGCGCGCCTCCTCGGTGTTGTCGCCGCCCTCGACGTAGATCGCGTCGGCCGGGCAGGCCCAGGCGCACAGCTCGCAGCCGATGCACTTCTCCAGACCGTCCGGGTGACGGTTGAGGATGTGGCGGCCGTGGTAGCGCGGCGCCGTCGGCGTACGCACCTCTGGATAGTTCTCGGTCACCACCTTCTTGAACATGTGCGAGAAGGTGACCCCGAAGGCCCTGAATCCACCCACGTCTAGACCTCACTCTCGTGGGAGTCGTTGCCCCGGCCGTCCGGCTCGCCATCGCCGGGCGGCACGGTGATCACATCGCCGGCCGGGACACTGACCGTCGCCCGCTCGCCCGCGACCCGTCGCAGTCGCGGCGAGGGCGGCACCGACAGGTCCATGGGCGGCACCGGGAATCCGCCTTCCTGCGGCTCGGAGTCGCCGGGCTTGATCGGCTCCGGTTTCGCGCGGCCGAAGAGGAACGGCGAGGCAATGACGATCAACACGATGACCGCGATCGCGACGATCAGCAGCCGACGCGAGCCGGACAGGTCCGAGTCCTGCATCAGCCGGATGCCCGCGAGTACCAGGATCCAGACCAGGCTGAACGGGATCAGCACCTTCCAGCCGAAGCGCATGAACTGGTCATAGCGCAGGCGAGGCATGGTGCCACGCAGCCAGACGAAGACGAACAGCAGGATGAGCACCTTGACGGTGAACCAGATGAACGGGAACACCCCATGCTGCGCGCCGCTCCACAGCGAGACCGGCCAGGGCGCGCGCCAACCGCCGAAGAACAGCGTCGCGCACAGGGCGGACACGGTCACCATGTTGATGTACTCGGCCAGGAAGAACAGCGCGAACTTGAGCGACGAGTATTCGGTGTGGAAACCGCCGACCAGCTCGGTTTCGGCTTCCGGCAGATCGAACGGCGCTCGGTTCGTCTCGCCGACGGCCGAGATGAAGTAGATGACCAAGCTCGGGAACAAGAGGATCGCATACCAGCCCGGCGCCGAGAATTGGTGCCCGAACCAGGTGAACTCGCTGCCGTGCTGCTGCGCCGCGACGATGCCGCTGGTCGACATCGTGCCGGCCGTGATGAACACAGCCACGATCGACAGCCCCATCGCGACCTCGTACGAGATGACCTGCGCGGCCGACCGGAGGCCACCGAGCAGCGGGTACGTCGATCCGGAGGCGTAGCCGCCAAGCACGATGCCGTACACGCCCACGGCGGAGGTCGCCAGCACCACGAGCACCGCGACCGACACGTCAGTGAGCTGCAGGGGCGTCTTGTGGCCGAACAGGTTCACGACCGGGCCGAACGGCATCACGGCGAACGCGGTGAACGCGCACACCGTCGAGATGACCGGCGCGATGAAGAAGACCGCCTTGTCGGCCAGCGTCGGCATGATGTCTTCTTTGAACGCGAGCTTCAGACCGTCGGCCAGCGACTGCAGCAGACCGAACGGGCCGACCCGGTTAGGGCCGGGCCGCACCTGCATGCGCGCGACCACGCGGCGCTCGTACCAGATCGCGAACAGCGTCATGACGACGAGGAACGCGAACACGGCCACGATCTTGATGATCGTGATCCACCAGGGATCGTGGCCGAACTGGCTGAGGGTCGGGTTCACAGATTCCCTCCGCGGAACGTTGCGTGAGCGGTGTCGGCCGATCCGGTGCTGGCGGATGTCGCGCCACCCGCCGTGACCGAAACGACCCCGCCGGAGGTTACGCCCAGCGTCCGGCGGACCGTCGAGGAGGGCGAGTTTGTCGGCAGCCACACGACGCCGTCAGGCATCTCGGTGACCGCGGCCGGCAGAGTCACCCTGCCGCGCTCGGTGCCGACCGTCACCGGGTCGCCATCGACGACGTTGAGTCGGGTCGCGAGCTCCTTGCCGATGCGTACAACCGACGGTCGGGCGGTTCCGATCAGCTCTTTGTCGCCGTCGGTCAGGCTGCCGAGGTCGATCAGGTGATGCCAGGTCGCGAGAATCGCGTCGTGTGCGGGGACGACCGGGCTCGGTGCCTGGCCGACGCTGGGAGCGGCCGGTCGCGGTGCCTCGGTCGCCGGCGTACCACCAATCTCTCGGCGGATCTTGACCACGTCCGCGCAACCGAGTTCGACGTCGAACTCGCGGGCGAGCGCGTCGAGCACGCGTGCGTCGGCCATCGCGGTCGTACTGAGGGCCGCATCGAAGGTCCGGGTGCGGCCCTCCCAGTCCACGAACGTGCCCGGCTTCTCGGCCACCGGAGCGACCGGGAACACGACGTCGGCGCGCAGCGTCACCGGCGACATCCGCACCTCGAGGCTGACCAGGAAGTCCACGTTGTCGAGCGCGGCATCGGCCAGCCGAGGGTCGGCCAGGTCGCCCGGGTCGACACCGGCGACGAGCAGGCCACGCAGCTTGCCGGACGCGGCGGCCGCGATGATGCCATCGGTGTCCCGACCGGGCGCGCTCGGCAGTACGCCGGCGGCCAGATCCCACTCGGACGCCATCTCGGCGCGGGCAGCGGCGTCGGCGACCGGA